>JAHDDZ010000001.1 GCA_020629095.1 Candidatus Altimarinota bacterium
AAGTAATGCCCAAGCTCGTGTGCTATTGTAAATAATTTTCGACTAGCAGATTCGTCATTATTTACAATAATCTGCCATTTTCCATCCTTATTTCTCAACATGCCAGATATGTCACGCAAATCGCCCTGTAGAACCTCTATTCCGTTATTTCTTGCTATAGTTAATAACCTGTCCTTGCTGTTATCACAATTAATTTCAGATAATAATTTATCAACTATTTCGCTAATTTCTTGCTGCTTCGCAATGCCGACAAGTTTATTAACCATTTGTACTGGATTATCCATTTCCATATTAGTTTAGTTTTAAGAATTGCAAAGTGTTTATTGCACTTTTCATATTTACTATGTTCATTGTTTTTTACGTGTTATAAGGGGATATTTACCATTTTTTATTTGTAAGAGAGCAAAAGAAAGGACAACTGGCGGTTTGGGGATTTCCGGGAGGAAAAATAGATGCAGGTGAGAGAAGAGAAGAAGCATTGGTCCGTGAAGTAAAAGAAGAAACAGGTTTGGATATTCGCGTTCAAAATCCTCTTAAGGTGAAGCTGGTTAGGCGCACTGCTTATTTTTGCCAAGTCATAGGCGGGACTATCGAGTATGACCCAAGTGAGATATTAGAAGTAGCCTGGTTTACTCTTTCTGAGGCATTATCATTACAGCTTCGAGGTGGTTATACAGAGCAAATCATTCGTTTACTAGAACTGAATGACTAGTTCTTACACAGCCTACTTTGCAGCCTTCGCAGTCGCTTCTGTAATTTCTGGAACAGTGGGCTTTGGGGCAATGCTTGTTTTTTTTGCTATAACTAGTTTTTTTGCACCAGATCTACAAATTCTCTTACTTGCAGCAAGCACTGCTGCAAATATTAAAACAATTTATCAGTTGCATTTGTTTTGGCCTCACATTCGTTGGGATATAACAAGGCAAATTTTATTATTAGGAGTGCCATTTGCAATACTCGGTTCGCTTATGGCGCAATATGTACCTGCAGATTTTTTTCGGCATTGGAGGATTTATATTGCTCTTTGTTTTGTGGAAATTTTCTAGCCCAAAGTTAGAAGAAATGCCCTCTTGGATTATAAAAATTTGGTCTGGTGTTTGGGGCAGTGTTTCAGGCTTGGTTGGGGCTGGAGGGCCTATTTTGGTTTCTTTGGTTTCGACTTTTCACCTGCAAAAAAATGCACTTGTTGCAACCATGCAGGCCCTTTTTTTCTTCTCGACTCTTGTCAAAATTCCAGGGTACCTGACAATTGAAAACAGCATCACTGATATTCGCTTTTTGTTCGTAATGGTGGTTATTGGCATTGTTGGGACTCGCATTGGCAAATGGCTTCATGATCGAGTCCCAGAGCAGTTGTTTCAAAAAGTTGTATTGGGGCTTTTGGCGCTGTCTGCAATGAAAATGTTGTGGCCCTAAATTACATCATCGCGGCAATATCAATTAGCCTCTCGGTGTAGCCCCATTCATTATCGTACCAGCTTAGCACTTTTATCATATTTCCGCCGAGTGCCATGGTGCTGCCGGCGTCCACGATGCTACTGCGAGAGTCCATTTTATAGTCACTTGAAACCAGCGGCCGTGGCTCAAACCCAAGCACATCTGGGGCTTTTGCTGATGCGGCTTTTAGGGCTGTATTTACCTCTTCTGCGGTGACATCTTTTTTTAGTGTTACCACCAGATCAACTAGAGACACGGTCGGAGAAGGCACTCGAACGGCCATTCCATTTAGCTTTCCGCTGAGTTGTGGAAGCACAATCCCCACGGCTTTTGCAGCACCAGTTGTGGTCGGGATTAGGTTTTCGGCTGCAGCACGGCTGCGTCGTGCGTCTTTGTGCCCTGCATCTAATATATTTTGTGAAGTTGTGTAGCTGTGAATTGTTGTCACGAGTCCATGCTCAATTCCAAAAGCGGCATCAAGCGCTTGTGCAACTGGTGCCAGGCAGTTTGTGGTACACGACGCGTTACTCACAAACACATCATCGCTGCTCAGGGCTTCGTCGTTTACACCTTTTACGAGCATCTTAAACCCGTCCCCCTTTGGTGGTGCGCTCAGCAGTACTTTTTTTGCCCCTTGGTCAATGTGTTGTTGGCAGCCCTCTTTTGTCCGAAATGCGCCTGTGCATTCGAGCACTATATCTACATTCAGCTCGCCCCATGGTAACTCAGATATATTTCGAGTTGTAAATTTCTCGACTGTATGGCCATCAATTTTGAGGGTATCCGCATCCACTATTTCAACCGTGCCAGCATATCGCCCAAAATTTGTATCAAACTCAAACAAATGCGCAGACATTTCTGTCTTGCTCGGGTCGTTTATAGCGACCAACTGCATGTCGTCTCGTTGCATAATAATGCGCGCCGCAGTTCGTCCGATTCGTCCAAAGCCGTTAATGGCAACTCGTTTCATGGGGAAAAAATGTTAGTCAGAGCGAGTATAGTCATTTTTTGAGTAGGTCAAAGAGAACTTTTGTGATATAATAGAAAGATGTATTTTTGGCGCATTTTGGCCCTTGTTTTGTTTCTGTCTCCGCTTGTATATGCGGATGATCAAGCAGTGCCAGAAAATGATTGCCAAATTGACGCAAACCAAAAAGAGAAGACAACGGGCATTGCCCAATATATTTCGAATATTGATACGGACACGTATTTGCAGGTTGAGGACAGTTCTGGCTATACTTCCACAGAATATATTGAGGATCTGAAAAGCAAAAATACTTCAATGGAAAGCCCATTTTTGCATACGCTCTCACTCAGCCTTGAAACCGCAAAGTCGGCGCTTGGGCTGACAGACATCAGTGGCGAAAGTGCGGCGCTGGTCGAAGAGGCGTTTTATAAACGAGAGGAGCAAGTATTATTGCGGCATGTGTTTCAGACAAAACCGCTTAGCGGAAACTGCCGTGTGCACTTCGTAACTGACGACATCCGCCGAGACGTAAAAGCGCGAATAAATGAAGCGTGTGTGCAATTGGCTTCATTTGCAGAAGATGCAGATCGGATTTTGGAAACGCCAAAATCGCCAGAATACTACGCCGGGGTTCGCTTTCAAACATGTAAAAATGAGCTGATAGTGCCGATTATTTCACAGCTTAAAAATATTATCGGAGGAGGAAATAGCTCGCTAGAGCAGAAATATGCTGAGCTGACAGATAAAGATTCAAGCTGGCAGACTATCCAAAAAGATCTGTCAGAAAAGCGAAAAGAGTGGAGAACCGCGCAGGAGATTGGTGACACTGAAGATGTGGAGCGGATTCAAGAAGAAATAGAGGCACTGGAGGATGAGTTAGAGCAAATTACGATTGCAGTAGAAAGTCGGCTGGAGCTCTATAAATCATATGTGCAGGTGCTGGAAGAAAGCGCAACCGCGAGCAATGTGCAGTTGAGTGGCAGCCAAACGGGCACATTTGATGTGTGCGTGCTGTCTATTGGCGGAGAGTGCACACGAAATGTGTGGGGAGATGGCGAAAATAGCCTGTTTACAAAGATAATTCGAGGGGCGATAAGTGTAGTTGGCACCCTGGCGGTTGTTGTCCTTATCATTGCTGGCTACTACTTGCTGCTTAGTCGCGGTGACGAGTCAATGCAAGCAACCGGAAAGGGGATGATATTAAACGTGGTGTTGGGGTTGGCAGTCGTGTTCCTCAGCTATGTGCTGGTGCAGGCGGTCATCTCGTTTCTCTTTAGCCTTGGCGGATGATGAGAAAAGTATTATTAGCTTTTGCGTTGTGCTTGTTGCCGACTTTTGCCCATGGGTTGGTGGTGCAAACTGGCACGTGGGAGAATAATAGGTGGGAAAGAAGCACGGAGGATTTATTGCCAGGGGATGTGTTTTACATCCTCATAAATGAAAAGGAAAGTGATGAGATTTTGATAGATTCGAGTGGAGGATTGGTCTTGAAAAAAGAAGGAGCAAAAGTTGATTTTGACCCCCAAAAAACAATTATTGCCGCAGAGAACTGGAGAGAGCTAGCTGCAGATAAAGACCCAGATGCAAAAAATATTGTGCTAGAGGCAAAAGTTGGAACGGACATACGAAACACAAAAGAGGAATATCAGCTGCTGATTCCGTATCTTTTAAAAGATGGAGACACCACAAAAACACGCACAGCAAATGTAACAATCAAGGTTGGGGCGCCGAGTGCGCGGATTGTGAAATCAATCTCGCGGCCGCTTGACCAGCCCAATCGATTTACCGCTGAGCTGTCTTCTATTCCGCCAAATGTTTTAAGCAATGATGGATTTATTCCTGTTTTTGAGTGGGAATATCGTGAAAATGGAACAGAGAATTGGAGTGCGATATCGCCTGTACCACAGTGTGATAATGACACAAGCAGTAAAGTAAAGTGCTCTATCGTAATTACGCCAAGTGAAGTGAGTGCCCCGGGGTTCATTTTTGGTGTGGTTTATGACATACGGGTTACGGTCAAGGGGGTTGTGCCTGGTGATGAACTCGTTGCCACAACAGAGGCTGATTTTCCATCTGGAAATAACCTGCGGGTTATCATCAGTCAGCCAAAAGGGCAGGATGAAAAGTGGGTTGGAAATGAAGGAATTGAGGAGAAATATACGTTTGCAGCAACGCCAAATGGATCGCTAAATGCTTATGCAAACGCGGGACACTATGGCCTGTGGGTGCTGCGAGAGGAGGCAACTGGGGCGGATATTTCATCGGTTCCAACAGGCTCAACGGCGCAATACACAGTTGACCAGCGAAAGATAACGCCCGAAACGGCGCACACATTTCCGGGCGACCCACTACAGAAATGGCTTCAGATGAATGGAATAGAGGCCATGCAGGCGGGGCGATATGCAGTTGATTTCTATGTACTGCAGAAGGTAACCAGTGATGCGCATGATAATACCCCAGAAAACAAACGCCGTACTTTTCAGTCAAATGGAGACACCGTGTATCTCCGACAAATAGAGCGAGATACGCTGACATTTACGGTTGTTAATCCAGACCTGAAAGTGAAGATAAATGGGTTAGGGCCGCATTCAATATTGCTTCCGTATGAAGAAGTTTTAGATCTTTCGGTTGAGCTGGATGGTATCGACGAGGCGTTGGTTGGGGAGATTGAGTGGAGGGCGGGGGCAGAAGAGGCTTTTGATCCTATAGGATATGTTGATTTACTAACAGCCAAAACAAAGCCAAATAGCCAAATAAGGCCTTTTCAGAAATATATTTTTGAGGCAACAATGATTTTAACAGATGGAAGTAGAACCACTGGTTTTGCCGAATTTGAAACCCAAGCAGATTGCGATGACCCTCAAGCGCAGGCACAATATCCAAATGAGTGTTTTGGGACAGGAAGTGGCCTGACTGGGCGCAAAGGCGAATTGCTGCACCGGGGGCAGTGCGTGCCACCAGAAAGCGTAAACTCGAGTGCGATTGGGTGGTATGAGAATGGCGCCGCGATGGCACTACCGATTCCGCCCTTGGTAGAAGGGACAGATGGTAAAGAGCTGCACTGGTGTTTTTGCTATGAGCGGCCAGTGGTAAATGAATTTGGGGAGGCATTAAAACGCCTTGAGTGGTATCAGACCGTGTTGAAAGAATCAGCCAATGGGGACAGCCTGGTTACTGCCAAGCGGGTTAATTATTGCGTGCCGCTGCAGGACTGCTTGGGCGACGTGTGTGCTATTTCAGGAGATAATGGATTTGACCTTTTTAGTAACTCTATACGAACTGTGTATCGATATGGCGCGTTTATAATTGGTTCAATTGTAGTTCTTATTTTGGTATGGAGTGGCATTCAGATGATGCTAGGCGGCGCAAACAGCGCACTCTATGAAGATGCCAAAATGCGCATCTTGCAGGCGCTTTTAAGCATGGGATTGCTTTTTAGCAGCGCCATGATACTCCAAGCTGTAAATCCTTACTTCTTTCGGTCAGGTGAGGTTGACGTAGCCGATAGTGATGCCGACGGTCTGCCAGACTGGTGGGAGAGAGAACATCGACTTGACCCATTTGACCCACAAGACTCGGGCTTTTCACAATCAAAACAGTTGGAGGCCTGTAATGCACTGACCCCAGGAAATGGCGGGGACATTGATCTGGACGGAGATGGGGTTTGTAATTATCTCGAATATGTGCGAGGGACGGATCCGCAATATGCAGAAGTCACAAACTAGGAATTAGATTTGTTTGTGTGTGTGGGGGTAAAATGCTTGACAGTTTTTTCTGTTCGCCTAGCATGTTGGCGAATCTTTTTAACCTACCCTAAGATGAATGAGTTTGTACGAAACAAGCCACACGTAAATGTGGGTACCATTGGTCATGTTGATCATGGAAAAACCACTCTTACTGCTGCCATTACAGCAGTTCTTAATAACCGTCACGGAGACCTTGCGGCGAATCAAGCAGTTGCGTTTGACGCAATTGATAACGCGCCAGAAGAAAAAGCGCGTGGGATTACTATCTCAACAAGTCACCAAGAGTATGAAACAGCAGCACGTCATTACGCACATGTTGACTGTCCAGGACATGCCGATTATGTGAAAAACATGATTACAGGGGCGGCTCAAATGGACGGGGCAATCCTCGTTTGTGCAGCAACTGACGGGCCAATGCCACAGACAAAAGAGCACATCCTTCTTGCAAAACAAGTTGGCGTTGATCACATCGTTGTTTTCTTGAATAAGTGCGATATGATGGACGACGAAGAAATGCTAGAGCTTGTGGAAATGGAAATTCGAGAAGAGCTATCAAAACGTGATTACAACGGAGATGACGCAATTATTGTTCGAGGTTCTGCGCTAAAAGCACTTGAAGACCCAGGCAGCGAATGGGGAGATAAAATTATGGAATTGATGACGTCTCTTGATACTGAAATTCCAGAACCAAAACGAGAAATCGATAAAGATTTCCTTATGCCAGTTGAAGACGTATTCTCTATTAAAGGTCGTGGAACTGTTGCAACAGGGCGAATCGAGCAAGGGAAGATCAACACAGGCGATGAAGTAGAGCTGGTTGGGATTAAAGAAACTCGAAAGCTGGTTGTGACTGGTGTAGAGATGTTTAAAAAACTACTAGGAGAAGGTCTGGCAGGGGACAATGTTGGTCTACTCCTTCGCGGTATTGAGCGAGAAGAAATCGAGCGTGGACAAGTGCTTGCAAAGCCTGGTTCAATTACTCCGCACAACGAGTTTGAAGCTGAGGTTTACATCCTTAAAAAAGAAGAAGGTGGTCGTCACACTCCATTCTTCAAAGGCTACAAGCCACAATTTTTCATCCGAACATCTGATATTACTGGTGAAATTCACCTACCAGACGGTGTTGAAATGGTGATGCCTGGTGACAATGCCAAGTTCACAGTGAGCCTCGGTTCACTTATCGCCCTAAATGAAGGAACGCGATTCGCGATCCGAGAGGGAGGACGGACAGTTGGTGCTGGTGTAGTAACAAAAATTACAAAGTAATTATTTTCAAAACCGCTCAAAAAAAGCTCTCCAAGCGGAGAGCTTTTTTAGTAGAGCTAGCTAGCTTTTTGGGTTTTGAAACGATGATTTCTTAATTGGGCAATTGCCCTGGCAAATAGTTGACGCGATTGCTAGTTTTTGCTACTCTGCGCCCCGATGGCAAACTACTATGATGACTTGGGCGTTGGCAAAAATGCGACCGAAAGTGAGATCAAAAAAGCATATCGCGCAAAGGCAAAACAGCATCACCCAGATAAAGGGGGGAATGAGGCTGACTTTAAGAAGATAAATGAGGCGTATGAGGTGCTAGGAAATACACAGAAAAAGGCGCAATATGATCAATTTGGAACAACTGGAAATGCTTCTGGTGGCGGCATGAATTATGATTTTTCGGGAGGAGGATTTGGCGGATTTGAAGACATTTTTTCAAATATCTTTTCAGGTGGATTTGGTGGGCAGCAGCCCCGAAAGCAGCAAACTCGCGGAAGAGATTTGGAGACGACAATTCGCATTAGCTTTACTGATAGCTTAATGGGGGCGCGGCAGAGTTTAAACGCGCATACATTTGTGGCGTGTGGCACATGTGACGCTGCCGGAGGCAGTGACAAAACAGCCTGCGCGACGTGTGGCGGCAGGGGCTCTGTGACCCAAAAAATGCAAACGCCGTTGGGGGCTTTTCAGCAGCAAGTGCCGTGTCAAAGCTGCCGAGGGGAGGGGGTTTCATTTGCAAAAAAGTGCGCAAAGTGCGCTGGAGAGGGGCGAGTAAAAGAGCGCAGAACAGTTGAGGTAGAAGTGCCAGAAGGGGTGGAACATGGTCAAACGTTGCGGCTTGGTGGGCAGGGCGAGGCTGGCCGGCGTGGTGCACAGGCTGGAGACCTGTATGTGACGATTGAGGTGGCGCCGAGTAGTGAGTGGAAGCGCAAGGGGCTTGACCTCATTTCGCGTTTGCAGGTGCCAGTTTTTGAGGCGCTTTCTGGCGGTGTTTTCTCTGTTAAGACCTTTTGGGGAAATGTAGATATTACGGTTCCGGAACTGACAAAAGAGGGTACGCTGTTGCGGTTAAAAGGCAAAGGAGTGAAGTCAAGCGGTCGTGCCGGAGACCACTATGTGGAGGTTGAGTATGTGATGCCAAAACGAGTCAATACCAAGCTAAAAAAACTGCTTTCAGATGCAGCAAAAATGGCTTAAATTAGGCACGAAATTGGGCATGAGCACTTGCCAAATCATGGCTCGTAATGGCACATAAAAGCGATAATTCGGCACACAAAACGCCAGCTCCAATCACCATTGCCAGCTCGTCTGCTGCTTTCCCAGTGCCATTTTTTTGAGTCAGCCCAATGGCCTGTAGCCACTTGTTTTGTGTTGGAAGCCTTGTTCCACCGCCCACTGTGCCGACCAGTATGCATGGCATTTCAATCGTTATTTTAATTCCAGTATCTGTCTGCTGCAGGATGGTCGTGCCAGTTGCGCCATCTGCTATGTGCGATGGGTCTTGACCAGTAGCAATGAAAACTCCGGCTAGGATATTTGCATGGTGCGCATTTTGGCCAATAGCCTTAGCCAGTCGTGAACCACTTTTGAGCTTAGCCTCAGAGACTATTAGCAGTTCCTTTGGGGTCGTTTTCAGTACCTCTGACAGCACTTTTATGCTGATCTCTGCACTTGTTTTTATCATGCGCCCACGGCCGCTTGTGGCATTTCGCAGGCTGGCTTTTTTGTCACTGCACAGGTTTCCGCTCGTCGCAATCAACGTGCCTCCCCATTCTGGGACCAGCAGCTCATCACAGATTCGTTTTGCGCTAATTGTAGCCATATTCATGCCCATCGCATCGGCCGTGTCAAACTTCATTTCAACGTGCACAAATTCATCATCTGTTAGTACTTTTGCCCCGAGCCATTGTGTGTGTAAGCTTGTTTGTTTGATGCATTTTTGAACTGCATCTGCATTTTCTCTAAACCAATTTTCATACCATTCTTGAGACTTTTTATTTTTAATTTTAAATACTGGTGCACGTGTAATTCCAACTCGTTGTATAGATGAAATAGCCCCACCACAAAGGCTAATTGCTTTTGCGCCGCGGTTGGCAGATGCAACTAAACAGGCCTCTGTGGTCGCGATCGGCAGAGCATATTTGTTCCCATTTACTTGCATTTCTTTGACCAGCCCAACGGGCAGCTCAACCACACCAGATATATTTTCGCAGTTTTGTTCGTATGCGCTCAAATCGCTCATGCTGGCATTATACGCGTCGGCACGCAATTGTCACCCGCAAGCCACTTTTGCAGCACATTTGGTACCCCGTGAGAGATGTGCACAATGGCCCCCATGGCGGCGCAAGATCTTGCTGCAGCCACCTTTGCAGCGATTCCGCCAGTAGCATCATGATTTTTTCTTGCAAAAGAAATGTTATTTTGCAGTTCTGCAATTGGCTTCTTTTCAGTATCAAATAAGCATGCATCGCTTAAAAAAAGAACCCGCTGCGGCTGAAGCCGTTTGCACAGATGTACCATAACTGCGTCTGATCCAGTTACCTCTTTGGGCTCAATTACCCCACGAGTGAGTTGTCCAGTGGCTGATTTGTCATATCGCACAGAGGGTAAATCAAGACCGCATTTTGCGGCTGTTTGCTGAATTTTGCGAGTTAGCTCCACCATATTTTTGTGGCCGACTTCTCTATCATTTTGCAGCAAAGGCGGGTGCCCCCAGCTACCACCTCCATGCAGAATTATTCCCTTGAAATTACTTGCCGCCAGAACCATAAAAATCCCTTCTAACGCCGCTTCGTCGTAACTTTTTTCAACCATTTTATCACTAAAAATACTGCCTCCAATTTTAATAATATCCATCAAAAAAGGTGCTGATTTGTTGCAGTTGCTCCCTTTCCAATTGGCGAGCTGATAATTTTTTCTATACCATCTATTTTGGCTATCGCACTTTCAACAATTTTTTTGTTTTTTACAGGTGTTAAAACGTGCACCGTGCTGCCAGCATCAAGCGTCCAAGTCACTGAAATGCCATCTTTTTGTAGGTCATAAACAGCGGCAATGATGGCTCCTGTTGTTTGATTTGTATAATTTAAAGACGGATTACCGCTCATCATAACGGCATGGAGGGCAAGTGCCTGAGATTCTGAAATGGCGAGAAAAGCACTAAAATCTTGTTGAGAAATAGCGTGCTGAAGTTGCCTTATTTGTGCCTCACTCATTGTGATTCGGGCTTTTTGCAACGGGCTTTTTGCAGCAAAATCATGCCCTTCGAGCGAGCCAATCTGTTTTGGTTTTGTGTCTGAAACGGCAATAATATCAACCAAATTCCATTCATTTTCACCTGCTATTTTTTCTGTTTTTCCAGTTTGGAAAAGTGCCCCCCAGCCATCATGAGCACTTCTTAGGGCAGAACCACTTCCGGCGATATGCATTAGGTCAATATGCTGCATTGGAGCGATCAGAATAGCGCTGCAAGCCGCGTACCATAGGGCACAAACCCCAGACGCAGAAGACGCAATTCCGGCACTCATGGGGAAGTTAAGCTGGCTTTTGGCTTTCCATTTATGGGTTATTTCAGCAGTTTTAGCGATGGCATTTACCATATCAAAAATCATTTGTGCACGTGCTGAACTAGTTGGGTCAAGCTGTACCTCTTCTCCTGTTTCGAGCTCTATTGTTAATGTATTCTCATCGTAGTCAGCATCAAAACAAATTGTTGTATGCGCGGTGCAGGAGGCTAAATTCATGCTCAAACTCGGGCTGGCCGGTAGTCGGCCCTGCGCATGGCCCCAGTGCTTAATGATAGCAATATTGGCCGGAGCAATTGCGCTAGCTTTCATACTTTTTGCTGATTTATATTTTCTTTCCACCAGTCGCTAAAGGCTTTATTGTGGTGCAATAAAAGTACTTCCTCTCGGCACCATGGGCTCAGGTGACTCCATTCTATCATCCTATTTTGCAGCAAATTGTTCCAATTTACCCACTGCGTTTTTGCCACTTCGTCTGCATTTGGCTTGGGGGCATCTGACAAAGTTCCAACCCAAATTGGGCACCATTCGTGCTCCATGACTTCATCCATAGTGGCCCTATAACTATAGTTTGGCACCATCTCAATTATGCTTTTTGGTGAAACCCCAAGCTCAAATTGAGCTCTTCGCGTAACGGCATCAGTCATTTTTTCACCAGGTAGCGGGTGCCCACAAACTGAGTTGCTCCATACGCCAGGCCACGTTTTCTTGCTATGAGATCGTTGTTGCAGCAATAGTTTGCCGTCTGGAGAAAATAAAAAGCAAGAGAAAGCTTTAT
The DNA here is from genome assembly GCA_020629095.1 of Candidatus Altimarinota bacterium. Taxonomy (GTDB): domain Bacteria; phylum Patescibacteriota; class Gracilibacteria; order UBA4473; family UBA4473; genus JAHDDZ01. Next base: position 11,710 of record JAHDDZ010000001.1, read on the forward strand.
GCAGAGGCGTTTTTGAGCTATGAACAGTGGCTTTTAAGGTTGTGCCAATTTCATTCCAATTAGCATCGAGCAGGATGACTTCTTCGTTCATAGGCTGATTATACTCGATAGGTGTGCCACGGCCAGTGGCCCAAAAAAGTACCAGAAGGCAATCATTCCCATAAGGGTGTTTATGACGGGAAGTCTCTTGTAGACAGCAAAAAGAGTGGAATTACTTTTCCAGCTTGTAAAAATAATAGTTGTATAGACTCCCATTCCAAGGATTCCTGCGAGTAGAGAATATTGCAGAGTAATCGCAAAAGTCGTCATCCATAAGGCCCACACATACATAAGCGTTCTGTGCTTGCCAAGAGTAGTAGCTGTAGTAGAAAGGCCCGCTTTCGTATCAGCGGGGATGTCTGGAATAGCACTATATGCATGCATTCCCACCATCATCGACCAAATTCCCACAAATGCAACCCAGTCTGACGGTTCAGTTGAAATAGACCAATATCCTATGAGTGCTGGGCAAGTATACAACACATTGCTAACCGAGTCAAGAAATGGCCGTGCCTTCAGTCGAACTGGCGGAAGAGAGTAGCTGAGTGACAAAATAAGCCAGCCCGCCCATGCCACCTGCGCAGCTATTGGAGTAATCAGCAGTAGTGGTACAACTGGCAGATGTAAGAGTAAGATCCACCACACCAATGGGCGCGTTTTACTGCTTTTGTGGCGGTTTTCATATCCATCTTTTTTTGCATTCAGTGCGTCTGTGTCTCGATCACTTATGTCATTTATGCCATATACTAGTAGATTTGCCGGCAGGGTAAAATATGCCAACCAAAGCCAAAAAGTGGGCGTCCAGAAGTCACCAACAGACTCTGCTCCGGCCGCCCAGCCTACGGCAAATGTCCCGGCTAAATACCCCCAAAACCGTGGCCGACTGGTCCTCAAAATCCATTTCATGAGAGATCAGTTAATGATGTGAGCATACTACCAGATCGGTCATTTATGATGTATTTATAGGCCAATTGACTGCTGAGTAAGCTAATTGGCACTCCGATGCCGGGGTTTGTGCCAGCCCCTGTATACAGCAAATTTTCCACTTTTTTGCTTTTGGCAGGGGGTCTAAAACATGCCGTTTGCCTCAGTGTATGGGCCAATCCAAGCGCACTCCCACCATATGCGTTATATCTGTCTTTGAAGTCGCTGATACTAAAACTTCGCTGAAACACAATTCGCTCGCGGAGGTTTTTTATCGGAAACTTTTCCTCCATATGCGCCAAAACGCGGTCGATTTCACGTGCCCTGGTGGCATCATCATCGAGTAATTTGGGACTTATTGGCACCAGTACAAATAGGTTTTCATGTCCATCTGGGGCAGTTTCTGGCTCAGTCTTGCTCGGGGCACATACATACAAACTTGGCTCAGTTGGATATTTTGGGTTGATAAAAAGTTCATCAAAACCGCCTTTCCAGTCATCTGCAAAAATGAGATTATGGTGGACCAAATGATCGCATTTCCCCTTTACCCCAAGATATAAAATGAGTCCACTGGGCGCCCATTTGCGCTTTTTCCAATACGGTTTTGAGTAGGTTCTATGCCGCTTTTTAGTTATCAGTTGTGTTTCTGTGAAGGCATAATCGGCATTGCTAATGACGATATCAGCATGCATTTCAGTTCCGTTTTGCAGCCGCACGCCCACCGCCTTTTTGTCTTCTATTAAAATCTCCGCCACTTCTGTGTTCAGCCGTATGTCTGCTCCGTGTTTTTTTGCAATGCCCGCAAACGACTTCATGACCGCGTGCAGACCCCCTTTAGGGTACCACACCCCCATGTTGAAATCAATATGACTCATGAGGCTATAGATCGCAGGAGCATCATATGGTGAGGTGCCCAAGAATACCATTGCGTACTGCAAAATCCGCTGTATATGAGAGTTTTTTGTATATTTTTCTACGTGCTTTGCGAAGCTCGAAAAGACCCCCAGCTCCATTCCCATGCGGGCTGTGCGCAGGTTTATCAGATCAAAAATACTCTCATAATTCTTGCACATAAAATCACTCTTACTGATTTCATATTTCGTTTTTGCCTTCTCTAAGTACGCCAAAAGTCGTGGTGTGACACCTTTTTCAAATGCCTCAAAAGTAGGCAAATCTTTCTTCAAGTCACTAAAAATCGTAGTTGGGGGCGTCAGATCATTATTCCCCCACCATATTTTATAGGCGGGATCAAGCTGTGTCAGCTCCAGCTGTTCCTCTACCTTTTCACCTAGCAGTGCATAAAAATCTGCAAATAAATCTGGCATTAAATACCAACTGGGTCCCATATCAAAACGAAACCCATCAGCCTCGAAAAAACCTCCACGACCGCCTACGCACTCATTTTTTTCCACCACTGTCACCTGCGCCCCAGATCTTGCCAGTAAGGCTGCAGCTCCAAGCCCTCCGATGCCACTGCCGATAATTATTGTTTTCATGAAAAAAGGGCTAATCGGAGTTTTTGCCACTTGCTAAGCGAATAATTGCTGTGGTGCACATGGTACTCAGACTGCTCAATTTTGTCTAAATATGCCGAATAAAGCTGGCTCGCGGCTCGAACAGCCCACCGCCCACGAGGGTGCAATTTCTCTATTGCAGGGGCTGCTTCCGCATATAATTTTCTGGCACGTGCAGCCTGGAATTGCATAAAATCTGCCCATCCTTTTGGATATTCTTTTTTTGCAATATGTGCCTCCGTTATACCCCATTTTGCCATTTCGTCAGCCGGTAAATAAATTCGCCCGAGGTCAAAATAATCCTCTGAAATATCTCGTAAAAAATTTGTGAGTTGCATGGCATATCCCAGTTTTGCAGCCGCATTAAGTGTTTCTTTATCTGGAGGAGATCTATCTGCCATGCCAATGGCGTAGGTCATGAGCACGCCCACCGCGGCAGCAGATCCGTCCATATATGTACACAGATCGCTATAATTTGCATATCGATTTTTATGGGTGTCCATGCGCATTGCGGCCAAAAAAGAACTAGCGTGTTTTGGTGGCACTTTTAGCTCTTGGTGCAAACCTGCAGCTGCCAGGAGCACGGGGTGCGTTGTTGAGTCCACTCCTATTTGCGCCTTTTCCCATGCAGCCTCCCAGGCGCTCAGGGACTGTTTTTTGTTTTGTATTTCAGGGCTATCCACTATGTCATCTGGCAATCGAAAAAAGGCATAGATGATGTAGGTACGGTCACGAAGCCACTTTGGAAATAGACGCGTTGCACTTGCGTAGGTTGGTCCACGATTGTGCATTATGGCTTTACAAAAGGCAATATCATGCTTTTTCATGCGGTTCGATTCATTAAAAAGTGAAGCAAATCAAAGAGCGAGTTATGCTGTTTTTCACTCAGAGGGCAATTCTTTAGAAGTGTTAAAGCTGTTTCATGGTGCTTTTGTGCTACTTCTTGGGTGGCGGCATATGCGCCTATTTCGGCATAAAATGCATGAATTTGCTCTATGTTTTTTGTATCTAAAATGGCTTTGTGCTTCTCTGGTTTTTGTATTTGTGCATAGGCTGTATAGTGCGTTGCCTTTCCCTCCATGATATCATTAAGCACAGGTTTTCCCACTTCCTCACTGTCAGACTGGGTGTCTAGCAGGTCATCCATCAACTGAAATGCCGTTCCCACAGCAGTGCCCCATGCCTCTGCCCAAGCCAGTTGTTGATTCGTTGTTTTAGTGGCCATAAGGCCCAACTGTAAAGGGCGTGTCACAGAGTATGTTGCTGTCTTTAAATAGGTTTTTTGCAGCACATTCTCCATGCTGCTTTGCGGTGTTAATTGGGCATCGAGCACTTGTCCAGAGAGGACTTCGCGCTGAAGTGCGCTCCATGTTTTTTGCGCAGCTTCATGGGGGTTTGTTTTTGAAAAATACTCATGAGAGAGCATCAGCAGCCAGTCACCAGACAGCAAAGCAAGGTCATTTCCAACCTCTGTATGAACCGTTTTGCTTCCTCGCCGCAGGGGGGAATTGTCCATGATATCATCATGTACTAAGGCAAATCCATGCAACAGCTCAAGTGCAATTTGTAGGTTATTTCTAGAAAAATCATCTGCGCCAATGGCCGCAAGATATGGACGAATACGTTTCCCTCCACGGAGAACTAAATCAGCTGCAGGGGCAAATGCAACCTTGGCAGAGTCATGCGGTAATGCCAAAAGGCTATCAGAAAGGGCATCTTTAAGGGTTTTTTGAAAGATATTTGCGTATGGAATTATTTTCATAAAAGTGGCATCAAGGCAGGGGCATGGACTATTCTTCCATCTGGCAGTATATTTTTTCGCATCATAATAATCTTCACTCTTTGTCCTTCCGCGCATGTATATCCTGGCATGATTGGAAAAATATGCTTTTTGGCTTCCAATTGAGTCAATGCCCAAGTACCACTATTTGAGGTCGTCACATGCAAAATGGTTCCACTCTTGCCTATAAACGCTTTATCTTTTTGCCACAAACGGTTTTGCTGCGTAGGGGATATCATGCTTTTTTGACTATGTGAATAACAACGGTTCCGCCGGTTCCCCCCACATTGTGTGCCAGACCTGTTTTGACTCGGTCTGTTTGGTTTCTGGCAAGGGTTATAAGCTGTCGCACGCCGGTTGCGCCAACCGGGTGCCCAAAAGCTTTTAACCCTCCCCATGGGTTTATAATTATTTCAGATTCTCTTTGTAGCATTGTCTCTAAAAGTGAATGCGCTTGCCCTCTTTTTGCTAGCCCGAGGTCCTCCACTGCAAGAGAAAGTGATATAGAAAAACAGTCATGCAAGCAGTATTGGTCAATATCAGAAATGCTTATTTCAGCCTGATTTAGGGCATTAGCGAGAACCATGCTTGTTGTCAAAATCTGTGTTAAATCTGCCCGATTTGAAAGCCCTGGAGGACCACTTTTGGTGGCACTGGCAGTGATTTGTGTGGAGGACTTTTTGGCACTCAGCACAAGGGCGGCGGCACCATCTGTGATGGGGGCTGCGTGTAGCAGTCGCATGGGGCTGCTCACCATCTGGCTTGATTCAATTTGTTTATTTGAGAAGTTTTTATGAAACTGCGCCAAAGTATTTTCAGTTGCCTGGCGGTGCATCAGTTGCATTCCAGGGCTAAAAACTGTTGCATCGTGCCCATGCTTTTTCATATAGGCCTGTGCGATGAGGGCATAGAGACCACCAAAAGTGATGCCGGTTGAGCTCTCCGCCTCAGTTGTCGCTCCCATCAGCGCTTGGTTGACGGTTGCACTAGAGTGATCTGTCATTTTTTCTGTGCCGATGACAAGAGCATTTGTAGCAAATCCAGCAAAGACATCCTTCCATCCTAAATGCACAGCAATACCACCAGAAGCGCAAGCGGCCTCCGTTCTGATACAAGCTGCAGAAATGCCCAACTTTTCTGCAATAATAGCACCTAGGTGTCCTTGCTCATCAAGGGCAATTCCGAGCATATTTCCAACATAGAGCACATCAATATCAGCGGGACTAATACCACTTTCAGAGAGCGCTTCAGCTCCCGCGAACACCCCCAAGTCAACCGCGGAAAGGCCATCATGCCGCCCAAATTTTGTGCATCCAGTTCCGTTTATAAAGACAGAATTCATGAAAGTGGGCGGTTTATTTCATTATATGCTTGTGCGTCAAGCACCTGCATGGCGGCTATCTGTTCTCGAATAGGCATTGTTTTACACCCACTTTCAGCTTTTTTTGTGACCACAAATGCATCAGCCCCAGCCCCAGAGCCGTAACTGCAGCAAAGGATTTTGTCTCCAATTTTTGCTTCATCAAGGGCAGCGCAAAGCCCCAAAGGTATACAGGCTGCATAGGTATTTCCAATCAGCGGAACCAGCCACCCAGCAGCTAATTGTGCTCTTGTTATCACCATTTTTTGTGCTACTTTGAGGGGGAGTTTTGCGTTTGGCTGGTGCAAGATTACATGCGCATAATCTGCTATTTTGCTTTGTGTTTCATTCAGCAATAACTGCAGTGCGCCGCACACAACCTCTATGTAGGTCTCATTGCTATGCGCCCCAGCATGGATTGGATGATCTGCCTTGTTACTGCGCCAAAAGTCTAGTCTATGAACTGAATAGCTCTGCCAAGATTCTATGGTGGCAATAGGCGTTTTACCCACTAAAAAAGCGGCAGCACCTGCCCCAGCCGTGTAGTGCAGTGGGTCCCCAACTTTGCCAGTTGCACAGTCCGAGGCAACCGCAATTCCACTTTGGCTGCGGCCTGTCGCTACATGGCACAGGGCCATGTCGAGTGCGACGGTTCCGGCTTTGCAGGCAAATTCAACATCAGCCGTTTGGCAGTTTGTATCCATGCCAATTCCATCGACAATCATACTGCTAGTTGGGTTTACTGCATAGAGGGGCGTTTCGCTCCCGAAAAAAAGACATCCGGCTTTCTGTGTCGTTAGGCTACTTGCGGCTCGCAACCCAAGTGTCAAACTGTCAGTCGCCGTGCCTGGAATAGATTTTTGTGAAACACCCAGCCCAGCGTACAGCGTTTTTGGCTGCCCGGCTAACTCCGCAAGCAGTTCTTGTTGTGCACAAAAACCAGGAATCGCCACCCCATATTCTTGTATTCCAATTGCCATTACACCAAAAAGTGCACAAGCGTGTTGTCTGCTGTCAGCTGCGCTTTTGAAAAAGCAAATTCCCCCTCGTGTTTTGTTGCGCCAGATTCGGCCTGCACAGTCGGCATCAGCGCACCATCACCACAAATAAGTGCGACCGCAGGGCTAATTTTATCAATCAATTCATCCACTTTTTTGGCATCAAAATCCTTGCCTACCGCAATAATTGCCACCGCAATATTTTCTCCTACCTCCTCTAGCATCGCAGCATTTGGCACGGCGGTCAGTTGACCAAAGTGGCAAATGGTCCCATCAGCAGATGTGACCTTATAAATAGTATTTTTTTCACTCGAAGAAACGCCCTTTAGTAAAATATTCCCAATTTCAAATTCACCTGGAAGAAATATATTTCGCCCGCCTCCAGTAGTATTTTCAGCTCGGTCATGCCATGTTGTTAAAACAGAATCGCCAGTTGCAGCACTCATTCCGACAACTCCCTCTGTGCACGTCACAACAAATCCGAAATCATCTTTTGCCATTATTTTCATTGTGCTGTCTTTTATGTTGCCTAAACTATAGTCGACCCTCCACCACATGGCAACTAATGTACGAATTTTGACTGGTGACTGCCTTTTTCAAATAAAAGAGCGTATTGACGTTTTTCGTACTGCTTTTGCCAAAAAGTACCCAGAGGGAGATATTAGTGAAATATATGCAGGAGCGGACGCCGTTGACATGAAAAATGCACTTGCCACCGAAAGTCTTTTTAGCACAAAGCGGATTATCTTCTTTTTTGATTGCATTAATGCAGATAACCTCGAGCAGCTTATTCCGCAAATAGAATTGTTGCATGGCAATGAGGACAAGACGCTTATAATCACTTTGCCGCGCCCAGATAAGCGAACAAAGACGTATAAAACATTCATAAAAGGATCATTTTTTGTAGAGGATTTTCCACAACTAGATGGCATAAATCTATCGAGTTGGTGCGTGAAAAAAAGTGAAAAGCAGATGGACACGGCCACAGCAAATGCGCTCATTGCGTATTGTGGAACAGATTTATGGAAGCTCTCGACTGAGATAGAAAAACTGGTTATGAGTGAAAAGATAATTACAAAAGAGCTGATTCACGAAATGGCAATTCCGAGTCCATCAGCAGAAATTTGGGGCATGATGGAGGCGTTTAGCGCCCAAAACAAAGGGCGTGCTATGAGTGAATATGGGAAGCTGCGAGCTGCTGGGCACGAGCCGTTTTATGTCATGGCGATGCTGATGCGTGAGCTGCGGATTTTATTGCAACTGCAGACAGCAAAGGCGTTTCAGGTGCCGACAAAGAGTTTTGGAATAAACCGATTTGTAGCCAAAAAAACAAGCCCCCATGCGAGTAAATGGAACAGCGCGCGATTGCGAAAGGCGTTTGCGCGGCTGCAAGAAATTGATACGGGAATAAAAACAGGTGGACTGCAGATTCCAACAGGCGACGCCGCCGAGCTTGATTTAGCGCTTGAGACATTTATGATCTCTGTATGTCAGTAGTTTTCTTTGCGCTCATTGGGGCATGTGTTGGCAGCTTTTTGACCGTGCTGTTGCCGCGCTTTCGGCACGACGAGCCGGGCATTGTCTTTGGTCGATCGCGTTGTGTTGAAACTGGCAGAACGCTGAAATGGCATGAGCTTATTCCGGTCTTTTCCTACTTGTTTTTGGGCGGAAAAATAAAAGATACATCAGGCAAAATTCCTCTATTCTATCCACTGACAGAGTTGGTAGGAGCTTTACTTTGGGGGCTGGCAGCATACCAGTTTGGCATTGGCTGGCACTTGGCGCCAATTTTGTTTGCATTGACGGGGTTGCTTGCCATCGGAGCTTATGATGCGCGGTGGGGCCTGGTTGACCGCCGGCTATCGATTCCCCTCATTATGTGCTTTATTGTGTGGGCATTTTTCAGGGAATTCTCTTGGCATTTATATCTTATATCGGGCGCGCTGGTTGGGGTTTTTTTCTGGTTGCAATATGCGTTCTCAAAGGGCCGATGGTGCGGCCAGGGCGATATTGATTTAGGGATAATGGCGGGACTTTGCGTTGTCGTTGACTGGTCTTTTTTACTACTTTTTTTTAGCTACATCCTTGGCAGTTTTACCTTGCTTGTGTGGTACGCACTGCACAAATCTCTCCCAAAAACAATTCCGATGGGCCCTTTTTTGGCCGCTTCTGCAGCTGCATTCTTACTGTGGGGCAGCGGGCTTGCTGATTGGTATTTTTCAATTATCATGCCCACTGCATGATTCGTCATTTCATTTTAACACTCTTGGTTTTGCTCCTCAGTTTGGGGATACTCATGACTGCGCTGACGCAGCTTGACCCCATGGGAGAACAGGCGCTCATTGCTCATATCGCTTTTTTGATCGGCATTTTTGGCTCAGTTGCGTCTTTTTTTACATTCGTTTTCTTCTTTGCAAAAGAGCTTGTTGCAGGTTACACAGCCGGAACAAGAGCATTTGCAGCGTCACTTCGGCGTGGCGTTTTGGTTGGGCTTTTTGCGCTGGGGGCTGTTTTACTCCAATTGATGGGCCTCATTGGCCTGCTCGAATTGATATTGTGGGCGCTTTTTTTGTCGCTGGTTGAATACATCAGCAGCCAGTAAACAACTTGCGAAAAGCGTTTTTTTATTTACAATTGGGCCATGGAGCACTATTTTACGACGCCGATTTACTATGTAAATGCTGCCCCGCACATCGGCACGGCCTATACGACCTTAGCGGCTGACACGTTGGCGCGGTACTGGCGCAAAAAGCTTGGACGAGAGTACGTACGGTTCACAACTGGAACAGATGAAAACAGCCAAAAAACGCTTTCTGCAGCGGCTGCAAAAGGTCAGTCGGTTGAGGAGTATTTATCAGAAATGGCGGATGAGTTTGTGGACTGCTGGGGACAGCTAGGCATTGATTATGATGATTTTATCCGGACCACAGAGCCGCGCCACGAGTCCACTGTGCAGCGTTTGGTTACTCAGTTAATGGAAAACGGTGATGTGTATTTGGGAGATTACGAGGGAATGTATTGCTCGCGGTGCGAGACATTTTTGAAGGAAAGTGAACTGAATGAAGCTGGTCAATGCCCAGACCACCTGATCGCTCCTGAGAAAATAAAGGAAAAGAACTACTTTTTTCGCCTCAGTAAATATCAAGATTGGCTGCTGGAGCTGCTTCAGGGGGGCTTTTTAAAACCAGAAAAGAGGGCAAATGAGCTCATTTCACTGATAAAAAATGAAGGACTGGATGACATTTCGATTAGCAGAGAAGGTGCGGAGATTGGCATTGCGCACCCGAGCGACCCAAATCATAAGCTGTATGTGTGGACAGAGGCACTCATGAACTACTACACGTCGATTGACAGGCCGGAGTTGAATCACTTTTGGCATGGCGAGGTGACCCATTTGGTCGGAAAAGATATCACGCGGTTTCATTGTCTCATTTGGCCAGCGATGCTCCATTCGCTTGGTTTGCCTCTGCCAAAGCAGGTTTTTGCGCATGGTTTTTTTACCATCAACGGACAAAAAATGAGCAAAAGCCTGGGAAACGCAGTTGAACCCCGTGCGCTTGCGCAAAAATATGGGGCAGATGCGCTGCGAATTGCACTACTTTCGGCATTTGCGTTTGGTAATGACGGAGACTTTAGCGAAGATCACCTGGCGGAAGTGTATCGTACAAAGCTGGCGGGAGGCCTTGGAAACTTGGTTAATCGGGTTATTACCTTGATTGATAAATATTATAACGGAGATAAATCAACTTTGCCGGTTGCACCAGCTGTAATCCATGTTGAGGCCTTTGGAAAGCATATGGAGGCGCTGGAGCTATATCGGGCGTGCGAGGTGTTTTTTGATCTCATTGATCAGACCAATAAGCAGCTGGCAGATGCAGAGCCGTGGAAAGCTCCAGACAAGCAGGCGCCTGAGGTGCTTGCTCTTTTTGCTGGTCAACTGGCTACGCTAGAGGCTCTATCTGACATGGCCGAGGTACTGTTGCCAGAGGCAGCAAAGCGCCTGAAGTTGATGCTTGGGAATGCCCAAAAAACAGGAGAACGCGTTATTTTGTTCCCACAAATAGAGGCATGAAATGGCTCTTTTGGCTCTCGCTTGGCACGCTCACACTTGGTATGCTTTTGCGTGTTCCAGTTGGCGGCGCAGGCATTTTGGCTATAGATATTCTCGGGGCAGCCATGCTTTTTGTGTGGCTTATTCGCCTCCTGACCAGCACCACAAAAATGCCCTCTTTTCGGTTTTTGGCATTTGCGTGGTGCTTTGTGTTTTTTGCCTTGGGGTCGTTGGCGTGGGGCATGGCTGATTTGCCCTCCAGCTCACAACTGGCTGCTGGCGCAAAGTGGCTTCGATTGCCAACAGGAATCGCCTTTTTCTATGCCGCCTACGAGCTGTATTTTGACACTGCAAAAGATCATTTTTGGAATGCATTTTCAGCCATCGTGGCAGTTGTTTTAGGGATTGGGTTTTTACAGTTTTTTTTGTTTCCAGACATCGCTGTCCTCAGCGAGGCTGGCGGCTGGGACCCCCACACAGGGCGGCTTTTGGGACTGTGGCTTGACCCAAATTTTGTCGCGGGGTTTTGTGCTGTTTTCTTCCCCATTGTCGTTGCGCTTTTTTACACCGCGCAGGGCAAACGAAAAACACTTTTTGCGCTGCTGGCCGCGGTTGTTTTTGTGGCACTCTTTTTGACATTTAGCCGTAGTGGCCTGCTGGCAGGCGTCATCGGAATTGGCATTTTTTATCTACTCTATGACCCCAAATGGATCCTTATCGGGATTGGGGTGATGGGCATCGGAATAGCCAGCAACGAGCGCGCGCAACAGCGATTAACCGAGTTTGCAGGTACGATAAAGACAATTGTGTTGCAAGACACAGACGAGATCGACCCAACGGCCAATTTACGAATCGAAAGCTGGAGCAAGTCGCTGGGGCTGTGGGAGGCGCGCCCGTGGGTCGGAATTGGCTACAACACCTATCGGGACTACGCCGTTGAGGCCGGCGTGGTTGAGGAGGGATTCTTTAGCGGAGGTGGCTCGGACAGCACGCATATCACGGTTTTAGTAACCACTGGCATCATCGGTTTTGTCCTCTTCTTGGCTTGGTGGGGTGCTCAGCTGCTGTGGCTGTTTCTCTCGTTTTTTCAATCAAAAAATGTTCTTTTCCTTGCGGGGGCCTGCTCTGTGGTGGCTTTGTTTATTCATGCAGTTTTCGTAAACTCTCTCTTTTTCCCGTTTTTGTTTTACCCACTCATGGCTATAATAGGAGTGATTTCTGCGCACAAAACAGATGAATAGCAATTGGAAAGGAGCCTCAATTATCATCGCCCTTGTGGTGTTCTTTCTTTTGTTTGCTGCGTTTTTTCAGGCATTTGTGCCCAAATGGAAAGGCCAGATTTCGGCTTTTGCAGAGGCCGTGCAGACTGCTGATGGCGTTAATGAGCTCAAAATAGCACTACAAAAAGCAGATGATTTGCCGCCTGTGTACCCAATTGGGCAAGTCCGAAAAGCGGCCATGGCAGGGAGAGATGCGCTGACTGCGATTGATGCAATAGAGAGCGTGTCATTACAAGACGGTCCTCTATCTCGTATGCAGCTGCTGGGGTTACTCGACCAGGTTGATGTGCTGAAAAAAAGCGCAAAACGCGCACGAAGAGCAATTAGTAACGTTCCGCATATCTTTTTGACAGAAGAGCAAAAAAGCAAAAAAAGCACTGTGCTTGAGGTGCTTAAAATTGGAGAAAATGCAATAGACGAACTGGCACAAATGAAGGGCGCGGTGCTGGAGCATTTTGCTGAGGAGGCGCGCGTTTTAGTGCTCTTCCAAAATCAAAACGAAGTGCGGCCAACTGGTGGTTTTGTTGGCAGTATGCTGATAATTGACTTTGAAGACACGCAGGTCACAGGGCGTTTTGTTGACGTATATGCGCTTGACCGCCAAGTCGAAGACACCCTAAAGCTGCCAGCGCCAGAGTGGTTTTTCCCCCTCAGCAAAGAGATCTCGCTGCGTGACGCAAACCTGACGCGCGACTTCCCAGATGCTGCACGGGTTTATCGATATTTCTTCTCAGGCATCGGTGAGGTGCCACCAGACACGGTTTTGGCGATTAATCTGAGTATCGTGTCAGAGGTCATGCAGCGCACTGGCAACATTCGCCTAGAAGAATGGGGCATGAATATGACAGCCGAGAACTTTGATTTGCTGCTCAGCTTTTTAGTAGAAAGCAAGGCCGCTGGTCGATTTAGCGCAAAAGAGCCGGTGCTGGACGTAGCAAATGCATTGATGAAATCTATTTCTGAATATGATTTTAATGCCGCCGATTGGGCAGATTTTGATGCAAAAGCCTACATGAAAAATGGGAATGTCTTGCTCGACAGCCAGCTGAGCAAAACCGCGGCCCTCAGCGAGCAATGGAACACAGAGGGGGCGCTGAAGTGGGATGCCGATACGACAGACTTTTTTGGGGTTGATTTTGTATCAATTGGGGCAAATAAGTCAGATCGGTTTGTGTGGTCTCGCATAGCTCACGACACGAATATAAGCCCGTCTGGAGTTGCAAAAAATACGATTACAATCCGCCGAACGCATGCTATCAGAGAGGGTGAATTGTCTTCACTTTTAGGAGTTGAAAACTGGCCACAAAACCTGCGCGGGCTGTTGGACCAGCAGACCAACTGGAAGCTCGGATTGGGTGAGAACAGGGCAGTTGTGCGGCTCTATGTGCCAGTTGAGGCGCAGTTCATTGCCGGAGAAAGTCCAACTGGGGCGATATTAAATAACTTGAGCGTAGACGGAAAGTTTCGGGTTTTCACGGTTCCGATGAATGTGAAACCCCAAGAGAGTGCGGTAGCGCAGCTTGAATACACAATCCCTCTAGACAAAGGCAGCAGCGCCTGGAGAGGGTATAGCCTGCAATTTGCACCGCCTTTGGGCGTGCAGCAGGCTACTTTTCTCAAATATATTTCAACGGCAAGCGAGGCGCAGAGCCTGCAGCAAACACAAAATGTCGGACTACCAGTGCCATTCTCGCCAATGATTTTTCGGGCAGTGGCCTCTTTTGAGGAAGAATTAAATAATTGACACGGGGGGCTTTGTGCGTAGAATTGGCGCGAAATTATTTATCTATACTATGAGTAACGTGAGTCACTATCCACTCGAAAAAGTTCGGAATATCGGAATTATTGCGCATATTGACGCAGGAAAAACAACCACTACAGAGCGTATTTTGTTCTATACTGGGAAAAGCCATAAGATTGGCGAGGTGCATGACGGAGACGCCACCATGGATTGGATGGAGCAAGAACAAGAACGTGGAATTACCATTACTTCTGCTGCGACAACAGCTTTTTGGGGAGACTGTCAGATTAACATTATCGACACGCCCGGCCACGTTGATTTCACCGTAGAAGTAGAGCGGAGCCTGAGAGTGTTGGATGGTGCCGTGTGTGTATTTGATGGAGTTGCTGGGGTTGAGCCGCAATCAGAAACAGTATGGCGACAGGCTGATAAATATAACGTGCCACGGATGTGTTTCATTAACAAGCTTGATCGAACAGGGGCGAGCTTTTGGCGAGCATATCAGTCTATCTTAGATCGATTGACAAAAAGTGCGTTCCCGATCCAAATTCCGGTTGGAGAAGAAAGTGACTTCAAGGGGATTATTGATCTAATAGAAAACAAGGCGGTGCTGTATTATGATGATCTGGGGAAAGATGTGCGAATAGAGGAGATTCCGGTAGACATTGCAGACCAGGCAGCAGAGTGGCGTGAGAAGATGATTGAGGCAATTGCTGGCCACGATGACGCGCTGATGGAAAAGTATTTCGATGGGCAAGAAATTACAAAAGAGGAGATTCTTGCAGCCATGCGGATTGCAACGACAAAGGGCGATTTTGTGCCTGTTGTAACCGGAACGGCGTTGAAAAACAAGGGAGTGCAGCCATTGCTGGACAAGGTGGTCGAACTGCTTCCAAGCCCGCTTGATATTCCACCAGCACAGGGGACTGACCCAGACGACGAAGAAAAAGTGCTTGAGCGAAAAGCAGATAGTGCAGAGCCATTGGCTTCACTAGCGTTCAAAGTTGCAACAGACCCATTTGTGGGGCGATTGACCTTTGTGCGGGTTTACAGCGGAAAGTTAGAATCAGGCGGCACAGTGTATAACACCAGCAGCCAAAAGAAAGAGCGAATTGGGCGATTGCTGCAGATGCACGCAAACACACGAGAGGAAATTAAAGAAATTCCGGCGGGGCACATTGGGGCGGTTGTTGGCCTGAAGGCTACGCGAACGGGTGACACATTGTGCGACCCAGTAAATGAGATTATGCTTGAGTCAATTGAATTTCCAGAGCCAGTTATCTCAATTTCGATTGAACCAAAAACAAAGGCCGATCAAGAGAAAATGGGTATCGCCCTGCAAAAACTTGCAGAGGAGGATCCGACATTTCGTGTGCACACAGACGAAGAAACCAATCAGACAATCATTTCTGGAATGGGAGAATTACACTTAGACATTATTGTCGACCGAATGAAGCGAGAGTTTAAGGTCGAGGCAAATATTGGGCAGCCACAAGTGGCATATCGCGAAACAATCTCAAAAGAGGTGCAAGCAGAATATATGCACAAGAAGCAGTCAGGTGGTCGTGGTCAATTTGGTCACGTATATATCAAAATCCGACCAGCAGAGGCTGGTACTGGGAACAAGTTTGAGAACACAATTAAGGGGGCGTCTATTCCAAATGAATATATTCCGGGGTGTGAAAAAGGATTTAATGAGTCACTAACACGAGGGATTCGCGCTGGTTACCCAGTTGTTGATATTGAAGTGGAACTATATGATGGGAAATATCATGACGTGGATTCATCTGAGTTGGCCTTTAAAATCGCTATGCAGCAGGCTGTGCAAGAGGGATGTCGACGTGCTGCGCCGTCTATTTTGGAGCCGATGATGGCCGTTGAGATTATTACACCAGAAGATTACATGGGGGATGTAATGGGAAATGTGTCGTCGAAACGGGGGATTATTCAGGAAACGGGTGACCGTGGAATGGCAAAATTTGTGAAAGCGCAAATTCCACTCGCAGAGATGTTCGGTTACGCAACAGAGCTGCGAAGCATGACGCAGGGCCGTGCCAGTTACAGCATGGAGTTCGCGCACTATGCAAAAGTGCCAAATAGCGTTGCCGAGAAAATCATTGCAGAGCGAGCCGGTGCTTAATATACACAATCAATGATTCGGTTTTTACTTCGCCGCCAAACACTTCGGGTGCTCTTGGCGGCTTTGTGCGTCTGGGGTGTCATTTCCATTGCCCCCATTTTTTCTATTGTGTCGCCAGCTCACTGGGGCAAAACGCACTTGATTGTACTGATGAATGATGCAGAGGCGCGCCCTTGTGGCGGGTTTATTTCTGCCTATGGCGTAGCGCGGGCTTTTCCGCCAAAGTTTCAATTAGACAATGTATACAACCTGCCGGAGCATAGTCTTGGAGCTGCTCGCGAGCCGCTTGCTGCGGTTGCTAACCAGCTGCAGTTCTGGGACACAGGGACCGCGCTGAACCCATCCAACTGTGTAAATGATATTGAGGCTGCATTTGAAGAGATAACAGAAATGGAGATAGACCGCGTTATGCTGGTAAATGCAAGTATTCTCGAGAGACTGATTGCCGGTGTTGGCGGAATAAATTTTAATGGAGAGGAGGTGCAGGCAGATAATGCCTTTGCAACACTGAGTCGAGCAGTGGCAGACACCGACCGGCATGATGAATCGGCTCTTGCTGGGCGCAAATCTAGCATTGGAGACATAGCAAAATCAGTCATTAAAAAGTCAGTTTTCCAATTTTGGAATTGGCGAAAAATGACAAAAAGTATTGCAGCTGCAACAGAATCAGAACTTTTTTTAGAGGGGAGTTCTCCGGCTTTTGAGTCAGATGGTTGGGCGCTCGTAGAGTGGAATTTAGGAGGAGCAAAAAGTTCTCGTTACCTCCAGAAGAACCTCGAATTACGAATGCGAGAAACTGCTCCAGACGAGTGGTTGGTCGAGATCTTTGCAACAGCCCACCACCTTGGGGGAAGTGATGAGCCGCTTTCGCAAACATATAAAGGAGGGTTTGAGGTGCAATTTCCTGAGTGGCTAGAAACAGCAAATGACTGGTGGCCGGTTGAGGTTGCACCAGGAAAAAAGGCGACATATGAAAGAACTTTTCAGTTGAAGGGGCAGTTGCCAAGGTCACTCTCTATAACGGTGCAGCGTGGGCAAAAACTCTTTTTTGATGGAAGTATTTCTGTGTTTCCACAGCAACAAATCAGTGCAGCAGATGGTCATGTCACAGAGGGGGTTTGGGTTCTTTCTGATGTGCTAGAAAAAAGTACGAAATATGCTTATACGATCAAAAGTGATATGGTGAAGCCATTTGTGACGTTGCATGAATATACTCCAAAGAATGCACTTCCAGAGTTGTACACACAAGAATTCGCATCACACGATATCGTTGTAGAAATTCACTTCTCAGAACCGATTATCCTCAATGATGCTTTTTACGCAGAACTGCTCGACAGAGATGTTGCAGATGTATTTATTCATGCAGATGCCTATCTCGACCATTCTTTTTTGTTCCTTAATAATCAGACACTTTTACTTGGTTTTCAGACTGATAAAAAGCAAGATCAAGAGCGATATGATCTTCGAATAGAGGGCATCGAGGACTTTTTTGGAAATGAAATAAAGAATGGCCAACGGACTATTATCGTACGAGACTAGAAAAAAACCATAAGTTGACTTGACTTTTGCTGGCATTTGAGAAGAATTCGAAGGATTTGAAATTGCCCCATATGACAACGGATTTTATTACGCAAGTGGAGGGAGCCGAGATGCAAGCTGTAACGGTTTTAGAGGCAGCAAAACAAAAAGCACAAGAGTATTTGGTGCAAGCGCGCGCAAGCGCAAATGTGGCGGCTGAGGAATTGGTTGTAAGCGCTCGAAATAAGTTACAAGAAGAGGTGAAAGCTGCGCAAGAAATTGCTAAGGCAGAATATATGAAGCTAGCGGAAAAAGGAGGGGCTGATCAAAGGAGTTTGGAGGCTTCGTGCGCAGAGCAGCAAAGTCAGGTTGTGAAGCGGGTTGCAAGTTTATTTCTTGACCTTACTGCATAAAAGATGGCAAAGGTTCCTATTGAAAAAGTGCGATTTGCTGGGCTAAAAAAGCATGAAGATGTGCTGCTAAAAGAGCTGCAAAAAAAATCTTTTGTGCACTTTGTTCGAGTAAAAAAAGAAGAGGTGTCAGCAGAAGACGAACATACTCGTTCTCGACTCGGATTTTTTGTGGACTATATGACAAAAAATGCCGAGAAGGGTGTTGTTGAGGGGGGGATGCTTACTGGTGGGAAAATTGTTTTAAGTGAGGCGGAGGCGCAGGAGCGAGCTGCTCGTTTTGCTAAGTCAGGAGAATCATTCATCTCTCAGGCGGAATTGGCTGAAGAGACGCTGGTGCGGAGTGCAAATGAGGTTTCACAGCTAAAAGAGTTGCGTGCAAAGATTGCTCCATTTGTGGGAATTGGCATGGGAGAGGTTCCAAAAAGTATCTCGCAGTGGGTTGGGGTGGTTCCAGTTGATGCAGTTGAATCTGTGTCTTTGGTGCTTGCGGAAGAGACGCATTTGGCTGAGCTTTTTGTAGTAAACCGAGGTGATTTAGGTGCCGTTGTGCGAATTGTTTCGCACATTGACCAGCAAAAAGGGGTGCAAGAATTATTGGACACAGTGACTTTTCAGCAGCTGGAGTTGTCTTCTTTTGGGGCATATTCGGGGCAGGCGCCGGCTGATGCAGTTCGGTCGATTGATGAAAAAATAGCAATAGAGGAGGGTAAATTAGTGGCGGCTGAACAGGCAGTGAAAGATCTGACACGGCACGTAAATGATGCGCGAGTTGCAGCAGATATTGGTGATTGGGATGAGAGTCAGCGATCAGTCGCATCTTCTTTTTATAAAAGTAAATCACTTTTTTCTTTTGAGGCGTGGATTCCTAAAAGAGAGAAGGGGGCGCTTGAAAAATGGTTAAGTAGTTCATTTGTGGGCGAAGTTGCCATTGAGGAGGTCTCGCTTGCAGATGATGAAACCCCGCCAGCGTTTTTGGAGAACAACATAGCTGTTCGGCCATTTGAGGCGCTTACAAATATGTATGGCGCGCCACTGAAAAAAGATCTAGATCCAACTCCGTTTTTGAGTTGGTGGTTTGTTTTATTCTTTGGCATCTGCCTTTCGGATGTTGGATATGGAGCACTTCTTGTCATTGCCGGTGCCATCTTTTTGGGCTTTGGTACTTTTGCAGAATCTGAAAAAGACACATATCGACTGATGCTCTATTGCGGCGTTTCTGCCGTGATCGGAGGTGTATTATTGGGTGGGTGGTTTGGTATGACCCCAGATCAAGCTCCAGAATTTTTGACAACTGTGAAAGACGGAGCAGAGGTATTCCGTGGGCAGATCTTGAATCCAACAGAGGGCACGGGCCCGCTTTCATTCCTCATTTTTAGTATCTATGTCGGAATTGCCCAGCTGCTGTTTGGTGTTCTGGTTGAGGCCTGGAAGTATGTAAAGCAGAGAAATTATGGCGCAGCTGTTATGGATAGTCTGGTCTGGTTTGTATTCTTGGTAAGTCTAATTGGCTTTGCCATGGCAAGTATGGGAGTCCTTCCTCTGCCAGTTGACCCACTTAAGTGGGCAACAATTGCAACAGCCGGAATCCTTGTTTTGACACAGGGGCGACATCAAAAAAACTGGATCATGAAGCCAATTTCTGGGGTGCTTGGGCTTTATGGGGTTATGAATTATTTATCAGACGTGTTGAGCTATAGTCGCCTTATGGCGCTTGGGCTTGCCACAGGAGTTATTGGTAGTGCGATGAATACCACTGCTGGCGTGCTCTATGAAATGATCGGGATTCCAGGTGTTTCGCACATTGTGGCGATCGTAGTGCTTATTTTTGGGCATGGGTTAAACTTTGCACTCAGCTTGCTGGGGGCGAGTATTCACTCGATGCGCCTCCAATTTATTGAGTTTTTCGGGCGATTTTATACGGGCGGAGCAGAAGTGTTTACGCCTTTTGTGCGAAAAACAAAACATATTTTTATACGTTCTTAAACTTCTTTAATTTTTTTACACATGGAGGAAACTCTACAATCCGTTTCGTCAATTGAATGGGGGCCTGTGCTCGCCATTCTCGGTGCATTTCTTGCTGTTTTCTTGGGGGGTCTTGGCTCAAGTTTGGCTATTGGTCAGGCTGGTCAAAAGGCTGCAGGAGTGATGGCTGAAAAGCCAAACTTGTTTGGTTCACTTTTGGTGCTTACAGCTCTTCCGGGGTCACAAGGGATTTACGGTCTTTTGATCGCTATCTTCATTTTGTCAGGTGCTGGAATGCTAGGGGGAGGTGACGCAGCAGTAAGCATGAATGCTGGTATGATGTATCTTGTTTCTGGTCTTGTGATCGGATTTGCCGCACTTTCATCAGCTGTTTTGCAGGGGCGAGTAGTGACGGCATCTGTTGGCGCATTGGCTCGTGAAGAATCTGTGGCTGGTAAAGCCGTTACTATGAGTGTTATTATTGAGGCGTACGCGATCTTTGGTCTTTTGGTAGCGATCTTCATCGCCCTAGCAGCTAACGGCGCATAAACATGGCACTTTCAGATATTCTCAAAAAAATCGTACAAGAGGCTGAAACAGAGGCAAAAGAAATTTTGACAAAAGCTGAGGCTGCTGCCGTTGCTGAAAAGCAGCAAATAGTAGCCGAAGCGAATGAAAAAATTACAGAGCTTGAAGCTCGAAAAGAGTCGCTCATCAGTGAACTGCAAAAAAAAGCAGTGCACATGGCCGAGCGTGAAAATAAGCTCGCACTCATGATGGGGCAGCAGTCAGTCGTAGAAAAGACGCTTTCAGCGCTTTACACGCATTTGTCTGAGTTGAGTGACGACGCATATGGGGCCATTTTGAAAAACCTTTGCAGCGGGCTTTCAGGCGGAAAAATGATTCTTCACGCACCGAAAAATCGATTAGCTATTACTCAAAAATATGCACCGACAGGCGCAGAAGTGAAAGACTCAGCGGATATAAAAGCTGGGTTTATCGCAGAAATTGGGAACGTTAGAATTGATAATTCGTTCAAAAGCCTTCTCTTTTCAGAGCACAAAGATGCGCTTGTGCAAGCAATCGCTCAACATTATTCATTTGTTTCATGAGTGATTTTCTTTTTGTTGCTGGCCAAATTAGAGCCCTTGAGGGCAAGATGCTCACTAATCAGCAATTAGAGCGGATGGTTGGCGCGCCCACTGCGACAGATTCTTTTCGGGTGCTGGTTGAGCTGGCGTATGCAAAATACATTAACAACAGCACCACAGCAGATGACTTTCAAGACATTCTGGACCAAGGGCTGCTGGAAACAAAAGCGCTTATCACTCAATCAAGCGAGAACTTTCCGGAGCTTGATTTGATATGGCTCAAATATGATTTGGGAAATATCAAATCTGCCTACCGGATGAAGTTGGCTGGCGCCGAAGGTATTTCTGCCTTTGCGCGAAAAGAGGGATTTAGTGCGCTTGGGGCAATCAGCCAAAATTCCCTAGAGGCACTTGTATGGCATCATGAAGCAGATGCCTCGATCTCGCCTGCATTTGCAGAGGCGGTGGGCGAGCTGGCTGATGAAAACCAGTTTGAGGTTATCTCTTCTCGGCTCGACACGGCTTGGGTCGATGCAATGCGCGCATCGGTCAAAAAGCATAAAACTGCTTTCAGTACCGGATATTTTCAGCGGCTTATCGACACAGCAAACCTAAGTGCATGGACGCGAGCGCGCTATTCATTTGAGGTGCCATATACGCCAGAATTGCATTTAGATGGAGGCATCATTGACTATTCTGACTTGGCACATGCAAAAACGCCGAGTGAGCTGGTTGATCCCCTTTCTGGTACGCCATACGAGTCATTGGTTCGGTCTATGCCAAAGGCGGCAGACGCAGATGAGATGATCGAGCAAATGGAGGGCAAGTGCGAAACATTCCTCATGCGCTATGTAGTGGAATCAGAGTCCGGTGCAATCAGCACCGTAGAGATTCCGCTGGCTTACTTTGAGCGGCGTGCGCACAATGCACGCTTGATCAAGCTGGTGCTTTTCAGCAAGCTGGCTGGTATCGCTCCTGAAGAGATTCAAAAACGAGTAGACTACTATTCCCTATGAACTATAAACTAGCTGTTATCGGAATGGAGGGAACAGCCGCGATTTATCGTATGCTGGGCGTAGATGTCTACACAGCAAGCAGCTCAAGCGCTGCACGCGAGCTGGTAGAAAAGCTGATGAAGCAGTTTCAACCAGGGACTGAAACACCAGAGTACGCTGTGCTCTTTATTGAAGAAGATTTTCATGCAGAAATGCCTGTAGATTTAATAGAAAAATTAACGAAGCGGGCGCTGCCCGCCGTGGTTCCGGTGCCGACACCAGCATCTGAAACCGGTAAAAAATCATATGGTGTGAAGCGCCTCTACTCAATCGTAGAGCGGGCAATCGGGAGTAATATTCTTGGCTAATTTCATTTATACTATGACAACAACAGAACCAATTATCATCAAAGTAGCCGGCCCACTGGTGGTCGCTGACAATATGCAAACCGCCAAGATGTATGAGGTGGTGCGTGTGGGAACGGAGGGGCTTGTAGGAGAGGTTATTCGACTAGAGGACGGTAAAGCCTCTATCCAGGTATATGAGGAAACAGGTGGTGTGGGGCCAGGTGAGCCCGTAAAACTAACCGGAAAAACTCTTTCGGTTGAGCTTGGACCGGGGCTTTTGGAGACCATTTATGATGGAATTCAGCGGCCGCTAAAAGTGTTAGAGGAGAAATCTGGGCACTATTTGGCGCGCGGAATTGATGCTGATGGGCTCGACCAAAACAAAAAGTGGGATTTCAAAGCTACGGCAAAAGCAGGCGACACAGTTAGCGAAGGAGACATCCTTGGGACGGTGCAAGAAACCACGCTGATTGAGCACAAAGTGATGGTGCCAGTTGGCATTACAAATGCAAAAATTAAAGATATTAAATCTGGAAATTATACGGTAACACAAAACATCGGAACACTCGAAACAGATGGTAAGGAAACACCTGTTCAGATGCGTCAATTTTGGCCGATTCGGGTATCTCGAAAAGTAAGCGCAAAGCGAATTCCAGACACACCATTGCGGACAGGATGTCGTTCTATTGACATGTTTTTCCCGCTCGTAAAAGGTGGTGCTGCATGTATTCCGGGTCCGTTTGGAAGTGGAAAAACAGTGACTCAGCAGACACTGGCGAAGTACTGTGATGCGGAGGTTATTGTGTATATTGGGTGTGGTGAGCGTGGAAATGAGATGACGGAGGTGCTGAACGAGTTCCCGCATTTGAAAGATCCAAACACGGGGGAGCCTTTGATGAAGCGGACAATCATGATCGCTAACACCTCAAACATGCCGGTTGCGGCGCGTGAAGCGTCTGTGTATACGGGGATTACAATCGGAGAATATTACCGTGACATGGGATATAATGTGGCATTGATGGCGGATTCTACATCGCGTTGGGCAGAGGCGATGCGAGAGATCTCTGGGCGTCTGGAAGAGATGCCAGGGGAGGAAGGCTATCCGGCCTATTTGGGTTCAAAAACTGCAGAATTTTATGAACGAGCAGGTGCGGTTGAGTGCTTGGGTTCTGACGACCGACAGGGGAGCCTCACAGTCATTGGCGCGGTCTCGCCTCCTGGTGGTGATCTGTCTGAGCCGGTTTCACAAAATACGCTTCGGGTGACAAAAACATATTGGGGACTGGACAAGAAACTCAGTTACCAGCGGCATTTTCCGGCGATTAACTGGCTAAAAAGCTATAGTCTGTATGCGCCAAATATCGACAAATGGATGAAAGAAAATGTGGCGGAAGACTACTGGACGATCCAGGCAGAGGGGCTAAACCTTTTGCAAGAGGAGGCAAAACTGGAGGAAATTGTTCGATTGGTCGGGCCAGATGCGCTTAGTACTCGTGAGAAATTGGTGTTGCTGACAGCAAAATCAATCCGAGAAGATTATCTCTACCAAGATAGTTTTGACCCGTTTGATGCGTATACGCTGAATGACAAGCAATATGAAATGCTCAAAACGATTCTGACACTTTTCCGAGAAGGCGAAAAGCTAATGGATATTGAGGATTTTGATTTCAGTCAGATTCAGGGATCTGATGTGATAAATGAGCTAGCAGACCTGAAGCTAAAAGAAGCGGGTGACGTGGCTGGATATGAGGCTGTTCGTGCAAATATCCGTAGTTTGGTTGAGGGCCTCGCTGGATAAAACCAAAAAAGTATAATAAAAGACCCGCTCAGCGGGTCTTTTTTATGGTTTCATTTCTTGGCTACTTTACGGTCACGGACTTGGCCAAGTTGCGCGGCTGGTCTGGGTCAAGGCCACGCTCGACCGCCATGTGGTATGATAAAATCTGCACAGGAATGACGGTGCTGATGCACTGTGCCTCATCGCAATCTGGCACGCGGATCCACTCATCAAAGACCTCTGAGTGTATGCAGCTGACCCCAATGACCCACGCGCCACGGCTTTTGACCTCCATGGCGTTGCTGAGGGTCTCTGGGTCATCGCCTAGCACCAGCACAGGCGCACCCTCCGTAATGAGAGCAATGGGCCCGTGTTTGAGCTCTCCTGCGGCAAAACCCTGCGCATGAACATAACTCACCTCCTGAATTTTAATCGACGCCTCGAGCGCCATGGGGTAGAGCGTATTTCGCCCGATGATGAACATATTTTCGTGTTTTGCCAGTTTTTTTGAAATAGCTTCAATTCGCTCCTCGAACCGCGGGTTGAGCATGTCATTTATTGCACCGGCTGTTGCACTCAATAGCTCGCGCCCTTCGTTGACGCGCCCTGCATCAGCGTATGCCAGCAAGAACAAAATCGCCATCTGAGCAGTGGCAGCTTTTGTGCTGGCAACAGCTTTTTCTGGGCCTGTCTGCAATGGCAGGTGCACATCCGCCATGCGTGCCATAGAGCTGCTTTCTACATTTGTCATGGCGAGTATTTTTGCCCCTTTATTTTTTCCAATCTCCAGCACCTCCATTACATCTGCTGTTTCGCCGCTTTGACTCACTGCCAGTAGTAGTGTCCCCTCGCGCACAAACTGCAAAAAGCTGCTCATTTCAGATGCGGGCACCACATTCACTTTTCGTCCAGCGATGTTAGCAAAAAAGTATTCCCCTGCCATAGCGGCTTTGTTGGCCGTTCCACACGCAATTGCATACACGCCTTTAGCCTCTTTCATCATTTTTGCAGCGGCTTTCAGCTTGTCATTGCTTTGGTTAATAGCACTCGCGATTGTGCTTTTTTGCTCGCGTATTTCTTTAATCATAAAGTGCGGATGGTCGCCTTTTGTGGCATCTTCGGCTTCCCATGGAACCGCGATTGTTCGCTTGTCAATTGCCTTTCCGCTCTGTAGATTTAAAAACTCAACTTCAGCACCAACAACCCGCACCATCTCATTGTCATCCAAGTAATTTACATTTTTTGTATAGGGCAAAAATGCTGGAATATCAGATGCAATATACGTCTCGTGCTCACCTCGGCCGATGATCAGAGGGCTGCCCTTTCGCGCAGCACAAATGCCAGGACGCCCTTCAAAGAAAGCCAATACGGCATATCGTCCCTCGACTTCTTTTGCCATTTGCATCATGCACTCTTCAGGGGTTTTGCCAGTAGCAAAGTGCGCAGCAAGCAGGCTTGCCATCACCTCTGTGTCGGTCTCAGACGCATAGGTAGTTGGATATTTTTCTTTTAGCTCCCGATAATTTTCACAGATTCCATTGTGAATTAGCGTAACACCTCCGACCACGTGCGGGTGTGCATTTGCTTTTGTTACACCGCCATGGGTTGCCCAACGACTGTGCCCAAAGGCTTCGACGCCATCTGGAAAGTCACAGTGCACTTGGCTAATTTTTCCTACGTCTTTACAAATAAAAACATCGTTTCTCGCAGTTCTAACAGCGACACCCCAGCTGTCATATCCTCTGTATTCAAGAGCTTTTAGCCCTTTTAAGACTGTCGCCCCAGAGGCAACAGACGAGCCGGAAACGCCAAAAATTCCACACATTGACTCTATTGTCGGTACGAAAAAAAGAAAGTCAAGCTTGACAATGCGCCTCCGTCTGACTACATTTTGCACCGAACTACAGAATACACTTTTCATGCTAATTATCCGTTTTGCTCGCAGAGGTCGCCGAAATCGTGCTTTTTACGACCTGGTCGTTGCAGAAAAAGCCCGTGCAGTGCAGAAAAAATATGTTGAGAAATTGGGCTATTTTGACCCCCACACAGACGGTGGTGCTGGAAAATTTGAGTATGATATAGATGCTGTCAAAAAATATATTGGAAATGGGGCGCAAATGAGCGACAGTGTTGCAAAAAAACTGACAAAAGCGGGGGTAAAGGAAGCAGAAAAATTTGTTCTTCGACGAGCAAGTAAGCCACCAAAGCCAGTGGAAGCACCTGAACCAAAAGCAGAAGAGCTCGTAGCAGAGAATGCAGAAGAGACATCAGCCGCTGAAGAAGCAAAAGCTGAGGAGCCGAAAGCTGAAGTAGTAGAAGAATCCTCCGCAAAAGAGGAGGCCGCTTCGGAGCCAAAAGCAACGGAAGAAGCACCAGCTGCTGAGTAGTTTGCGTGATGTGCCTATATTGATTAGAATACAACTATGAGTGAAAAGACACAGCCAGTTGAGCAGTTTCTGAGCTATACTATTTCAAATTTACTCGATACTGGAAGTGTGCACGAAGTTAAAGTGGAGGAAGATGAAATAGGTGTCATTGCTCGCATTTATGTAGCAGAAGATCAAATGGGAAAATTAATTGGGCGAAATGGACAAACTATCAGCGCCTTGCGGTTGCTGGTGCGGTCAATCGGGGCACGGATTGGCACAAAAGCGACGCTGAAGGTCGTCGAGCCAACTGATAAGACAGAAGTATGATACCTTTTATTCAATCAGCTTTTGCGCAATCTGGACAAGGAGGAGCGTTGCCAAGCACTGGACAGGGCGGCACAACGACTGGCGGAAGCATTTTTGATAGTGCATCAACGAGTTCTGGCCTTGGAGTAGATGCGCCGACGCTCATCAGCAGTAGCCCGATCTTAGGAGAACTCAGCTTTAGTGAACTAATTCAGATGATAATTGTATATGCCTTTATTATCGCAGCGGCACTTAGTGCTATTTTTATTTTTATTGGAGGAATCAATTTTATTCTCTCTGGCGGGGCAGATGACAAGATTAAGCAAGCTGTGAATACTATTCGATACAGCATTATTGGACTAATTGTAACTATTTTGAGCTTTACATTTGTGACTATTATTGGGCGTATTTTTGGCATAGACTTTCTTGGCTATGTATCATATGACAGCATCCGAGATAGTATAAACCAGCTAACACAGTCGGTTCAGGTTGAAAATCCATCTATCTTTTCTCCTCAATAAATCACTTGGTGCAATGGATCCGTGCTGCAGTTTTTCCGCCCAAGTGCGTTATCTGTGGCGCAGAGGCTGTTTTGCTCTGCCATAATTGTCGGCGGTGGGAGGATTATAGAGGAGAAAAAGCACTGCCATACATTGAGGAATTGCAGGTCGCAGTGGCCTATAATGACACGGCAAAGGCTGTCGTAGAGCATTTAAAGTACTATGGTATGCAGCAAATGCGGGGGGTTATTTTACCACAAATTGAGGGTGTTTTTAAAAACAAAAAGACGGTCATTGTGCCGATTCCCCTGCACTGGACCCGTCAGCTGTGGCGCGGTTTTAACCAGTCTCTAGTGTTGTCGGAGGTTATTGCAGAGACGACGCATATGCCAATTCAGCACTTGTTACAACGAAAAAAAAGAACAAAACAGCAGGCAAAACTGAGCAGAAAACTGCGGCGAAAAAACCTGGAAAATGCGTTTTGTATGCGAAAAAATGGCGATATACCCAGCTCTGTTACAATTGTCGATGACGTATGCGCAACCGGTGAAACGCTCATTTCGGCAGCAAAAACTTTGAAAGAAGCGGGCGTAAAAGAAGTGAGGGCTATTGTTTTTGCTCGGCCAAACCTGCTTGACACAGCCGCACGCTCTGACTAGAGTACGATCGAATAAAATTATAGGTATGGCACGAGCAACTAAAAAGCGATCATTTTTTGCCCTTTACTGCACAGAGTGCATGGAAAAAGAGGGGAAACGTGTTGAGAATTATAAGATTCTTTTGAATACACAAAACACAAATCCAAAGGAATTTACAGCACGAAAGTACTGTCCTCGCCTTCGAAAGCACACAATTCATAAGGCAAAGCAGATTTCACGAGCACAAAACAAGTAGTTTTGCTTCTGTTTGGTGTTTGCGTATAGTGACTATATGAACTTCCTCGCAGGCATAAAAAATCGAATAGGCTCCATCCGTGGAAAGCTGGAGCAGGCAGAAACACAGTTGGCCGTACGAGCAGCCACGCGAAAGGATGCTCCAATGAAAGTGCAATTAGACATACCGCCCAAGACGATTACACGCGTCTTGGCGGTTTTGTTTATTGCATGGCTTTTGTGGCAGGCCATTTCAGAGCTGCAGTCGCTGCTTATTTCATTGCTTATTGTCGGTTTTTTTGGTTTGGCGCTAACGCCGCTTTTAAACCGCCTAGAGCGGTATTTGCCGCGCTGGCTTGCGCTTCTCATTCTCTACACAGCTTTTATTGGCATCATCGCGCTGTGTGTCATCTTGGTGGTTCCGATCATTGCAGAGCAGTTCTTAATCCTTAGCCAAGAAGTGGGCACGTGGCTGTCGCCCAACAGCGCCTTTTTAAATGCCGCACAAGAGCAGTTAAATCGAATGGGGGTAGATGCTATTAACTTGAAATCTATTGCGGCAGAGAACGCCAGCACAATTTCTGGTGTGCTCAACAGCTTTGCTGGCAGCGCGCTTGGGCTCATTACAGGCATTTTCTCACAACTGTTTTCCATCACATTTACACTTGTTTTGCTCTTCTTCTTGTTGCTTGAAAGAGAGAGCGTGATTGCCTTTTTTGCTCAGTTGTTGCCAGCAGAAACACGTGAAAACTTGGCAGAAAAGCTTCCGGCTGTGCAGCAAAAAATTGAAGATTGGTTGGGCGGTCAGTTGCTTCTTATGCTCTCTGTTGCACTTTTGACTGGTATCGGGATGGGC
>JAHDDZ010000033.1 GCA_020629095.1 Candidatus Altimarinota bacterium
CAAATGCGACTCCCTCTCGCCTGAAAGCAAGTATTTCGTTTTATAAAAGACCACTAATTTTAATATATGCAAATACTCATTCTTGTCAAGCAGTAGTAAATATGATAGGCTCGTATCATGCGAATTTTGGGAATAGATCCGGGCTACGCGCGTTGCGGATATGCAGTACTGGAAGGCAATGTGGGCACGCCTCATTTGGTGACGGCTGGGGTTATTACGACTGACAAGAGACTTGACTTGCCAGTGCGATTATTTGAAATAAGAAATGATATCACAGCTTTGATAGAGCGATATAAACCACAAGTTTTAAGTATCGAGGGGTTGCATTTTGTGCAGAGTGTGACAACTGGGCTGAAGGTTGCACAGGTTAGGGGAGTGATCATTTGCGAGGCTGCTGCGGCACAAATGATTATCCGTGAACCTAAACCAACAGCTGTAAAGGCGGCATTTACGGGTGATGGATCAGCTGATAAAACTGCCATGAAGCACATGGTAGAGCACATGTTTGGAGCTGATAAAAAAGCATTATTAGACGATGCTGCAGACGCTATTGCAGTGGCTTGGTGGGCTATGCAAAATGGGCGCTTTATGGTATAATCAGAGCATGAGCGAGCCAAGTGAAAATCCATTTCAAGCAGAAGAAACAGCACATAGTGTTGAGGTTTCTGCAGCGGAAGACATGCTTGATGCCTTGCCAGAAGAGGAAGATAGTGGGGATTTTGGATTTATCTTTCGGCGGTTTTTAGCAGGATTCTTGCGTTCATTATTAGTGCTTGGAATGATTCTTTTAGTGGTGTGGTTCATTTGGTCAGGCTCTGAAAAAGGGGCAGTTTTGCCTGCGCAAGTGACGACAGAAACAACTCAAAGTGTATCAGAAAGTGAGGGAATTATGACGAAAGTGAGGAGCTTTTTTCAGCGTGATAAGACAAAGGAAACAGCCGTAATGGTACCTGAAAAGAATGAAATAGAGCCAGTAAAAGGAGAAGAGAAGCTAGGTGTTTTAGAGCGAATAAAGCAATGGAGAGATAGTAAAAAGAAAGAAAAATCAGCGGCAGAAGCAAATGAAGAATCTGTGCAAAAT
Source organism: Candidatus Altimarinota bacterium (assembly GCA_020629095.1). Taxonomy (GTDB): domain Bacteria; phylum Patescibacteriota; class Gracilibacteria; order UBA4473; family UBA4473; genus JAHDDZ01. The sequence goes on from JAHDDZ010000033.1 coordinate 1,082, forward strand.
GATACTCAGACACAGACCAAAACAGCCCAAGGTGAAGGACAAAATGGTGAAAGGGCGCAGAACCCATTTGTGCCAGAAGGAGTCGCATATGATGATTTATTTGGGCGAAATATGACGGAGGGATACCGAACCACAATCAGCCGAGGTGTGTATGGGGAAAGCACAAACGTAGATATGTCAACGACTGGGGGAAAGGTGCTGACAGGCCAAGAGTCAGATGTCTCAAAATCTGAAGCAGCAGGTGTTGCGCAGCAAAACGGACAAGCAGAAAATACTGAGAAAACCCAAGATACCCTACGCACAGATGCGGCAAACCCTGTGCAAAATGGGGTTTTTGTACATGAATGGATAGCTGATCAGATTGTGCCAATGGGTCAAGTCATCACAGATGGAGAGCTCGAGGGCTCGGTTGTGCTGCTGACAGAGCTGGAGCAGCTATTTTCAGAGCCTATGATTCGCTATGTCACCGCAGATACGAACTCAGCTAGGCAGAAAAAAGTAGATGAATTCGAGAGTTTTTTACAGCAAATGCTGCAAAGAATGGACACAAAAAAGACCATGCTCGCACAAGAATTTGACCAGCTGAGTGCCACAAATGTAAATGAAAAGCAGCGTGCAGATGAGACAAAAGCGGCAGTAAATGCCGTGTTAAATGACGCAGAGACTGGCCAAGTTGACGCCCTTTTGCAGAGACACATTGAGTATCGAAATAATGCATATACGGCCTCTGCAAGAGCAGATGCACGGCGTGTCGCGGTTGAGCGGTTTATAAAATTTGAACGAGCGATTGTGGCGATCACAGACAACTTGGCGGCGAACAAAGAGGCCATTATCGCGGGTGTAAAAGTGCTGCCAACGCAGACAGATCCATTTGAGCGCATTTTGACACCAGAGCAGTGGGAGGCCTTGCGCCAATAGCATGATTCGGGCATACTTCGGCAGATGCAAATAATCGCCTTTGTTCGTCAGCTGCTCAGCCGTGGAGGGGTTATTTTGGCGGGCGGCGCGGTTATCAGCAAACTACTGGGCATGTTCCGCGACCGCACTTTCACAGAGCTTTATGGCTCAGCTGAGGTAACAGATTTAATCTATGCAGCTTTTCGTGTGCCAGATTTTTTCTATTTTTTACTTATCACTGGTACCATCAGCGCGGTGCTCATTCCTCGAGCCGCAGATGTATCAGCCGATCAGCACGGCGCATATGTCGGTTCATTTTTAACCCGCATTTTCATTTGTTTTGGGGGGATATCTCTCATTGGTTTTTTGTTTTCTGGCAACCTAATGCAGCTGTTTGCACCGGGCTTTTCTGAGGCCTCGCAAACCCAAATGGCATCACTTTCGCGGTTGCTATTTCTCAGCACTTTTCTACATAGTCTCAGTAGCGTTTTCGCTGCTTATTTACAGCTGCGTGAGCGATTTCTCATAATCGCCATGGCTCCAATTATTTATATGTTGAGTCTCATTTTGGGGCTTCAATTAACCTCTCCTGAGGCCATTTCTTTTGTTGGATATTTTGCCATTTTGGGGGCATCTGTGCAGCTCATTTTAACGGGTGGGGCGTACCTGTTTTTAAATAAAAAAGTGTCAATCGGGTGGGCAAGTCCGCCTGGTGCGTGGATTGGGTTTTGGAAGGATTTCATTGCGCGTGTGTTTACAGCTGGGGTGGTGCAGCTTATCCATGTGGCAGATCTTATCATCATCAGCTTCTTGTTGGCTGGCTCATTAACGGCCTTTACATATGGCACGGCGCTGGGGCAGTTACTCTTAACTATTATCGGCATCAGCTTTGCAAATGGGGTTTTTCCAGCGCTTTCTCGTTCAAAAAATGACCCAGAAAAGCAATCTAAAATAGTGCATAAAACGCTCTTGCTCATATTCCTTTGTACCCTGCCATATGTCGCTGTCAGTCTCATTTGGGCAGAAGAAATATTGGCATTTATTTATACGCAAAATATCCAAGAGATCATGCCGTGGGCAGCTGGGGTCTACCGCATTACCGTGCTCAGCTTGCCGTTTGCGTGTGCCATTCCATTGCTCAGCCGGTGGTTTCTGGCAAATGATAACACGCGAATGCCATTGAAGATAAGTACTATTGCAGCAGGGCTGAGCCTCACTTGTGCGGCACTTTTGGCATTGGTTTTCTTGGCGCCAGAGTGGGCAGTTTTGGGCTTGGGGGTAGGTAATTTTGTGACAAATGTTGCGCTGGCGGTCGGATTGTTTATGGTGGGGCAAAAGCAATATGCTCGATCAAAATGAAGGAAACGATAATTATTAGCCCCACAACACAAAACAAGCGAATAGACTGCGTTTGCGCTGATGTATTTCCGGCACACAGTCGCAGCGCCTGGTCAAAGTGGGGCACATTTATGTTGAACGAAAAAGCCGTCCCAGGAAAGACAAAAACCAAAAGTGAGCAAAGGTGGCAAGTGTCCATTAGGGTGCCAGAAAGTGACTGGAAGGATCTTCCGCCGTGGAATGTTCCGCTGAATATATTGCACGACTCAGAAACCTATTTAGTAGTTGAAAAACCAGTTGGTGTCAGCAGCCACCCAAGCGCATCTGACCCAAGTACCCAGACACTGGTCAATGCGTTGGTGGCGCATTTTGGTGACAAATTGGCACAAAATGAACTGCGCCCTGGGCTTGCACATCGGCTTGACAAAGACACATCTGGGGCGCTAATTATCGCTAAAACAGATGACACGCTGCGGCATTTTCAGACCCACTGGAACGAGGTTGAAAAGTATTATCGAGCGACTATTCAGGGTACCCCAAAATCAGAAAAAGGGATTATAGTGGGGGATATTGCGCGGCACCCAAAAGACCGAAAGAAGATGGCGGTCGTAGCTGATGGAGAGGGAAAAAGCGCCAAAACAGGATATGAAATTGACTGGAGTGAAGGGCAAATAAGTCACTTAATTTGCCAGTTGTTTACGGGGCGAACGCACCAAATCAGGGTTCATTTGACAGCGATTGGGCACCCAATTATTGGAGATAAAATCTATGGATCAACGCCAGCAAAACGCATGATGCTTCACGCAGAGCGGCTTTGTTTTACGTGTCCAGACACACAAGAGCCAATTTCTGTCAGGTGTCCAGCACCGTTTTAGTCATCTCGTTTTATCAGTTTTGAGCTCATTTCTTTGCGCATATCACACCACAAACAGCTGCTATATCGTGACTCATTTTTGCACTTTTTATCCACAAAAAAGATTCCTTTTTGTATTCCCTCAATAACCCCCATGACATCTGCTTGAGCCAAATCTATTGCCCCTTTTTCATATTCAATCTCATTCCACTGTACCTGTTTTTCGGCTGTTTTGGTATTTGGTTTTGTGTGCGCGATGACACCCTTTAGGGCATTTCGACCAAAAATAATCCTATAGATAAGCAGCTGTCGGGCATTGTCTGGGCTCATTTTTGTGTCGGGCGCGCTAGTTTTAAAATCAATAATTTGTGCACCAGCATCAGTTGTTAAAATCATGTCCGCAGACCCTTTCATTCGTACTCCAGAGACCTCTCCTTCTAGCTGTTTTTCCAGCTCAAAAGTCCCATTATATCGCCCATCTTGTATGGTCGTTTTTACAAACCATGGCACATTTTCAGCTCCTCGTTTGAGATATTTTTGCCACTGTTCGGTCGTAAATGCACTGCGATGGGGCGTCATTTTTGTTTCAAAAACCGTGCGAATCATTTCATCTGTAGGGGATTTTTTTGTCTTTCGTAATTGCCCAAAAGTCCACTCAAGGGTTTTGTGCACAGCGTCTCCATATGCCAGATTATATCGATCATTTTCTGGCACGCCCATCACATATGAGTAATAGTACTGCGTTGGACAGTTTATATAGGTGTTGACCGCGCTTGGGCTAAGCCCTTTTTTCGCCAGCAACATTGTCGCTTTTTGGGTGTCAAACATCTCTGCCTGGGGCACAAATGCTGGCTGCAGCAGTAGTCTTTGGATAGTCTCGAGCGTCTTATGCTGTATTTTGCACTCAGCTATTTGCCCGCCAGAGTCAAGGAGTTCTTTTGCAAAGGGGCACGAAGACCGCTTGCCAGCCGCATTGTCATATGTCAATGAGAGTCCTTTTTTGGCTCTGGTTACCCCCACATACATCAGCCGGCGCTTTTCATCTTCAGGGGTTTTTTCAACAGCCCCAGAAACCAAATTTGGCAGGAAGCTAAACTTGTTGAGGTGATTAGTTCTATTCCAGCTTTTTTCATCAGAGCCAATGATAAATACATGCTCAAACTCGAGTCCTTTTGCGCCATGCAGGGTTGAGAGCGTGATGCCATTTCCAGTGCCGATCAGTCGCTCGCGCCGCAACTGCAGCTGGTGCTCAGTCATGGTTTTTAGCTGTTTTATCCACTCTGCAATAGTCCGGTTTTGGTTGCGCTTGGTTGATTCTTGCAAGTGGCTGAGGAGTGTTTGTAAGCAGTCAAATCGCCATTTTGGGTCATCACTCATAATGATACTCTGGTTCACTTTTGCCTCGGTTAATATCATCCGAAAGGCAACTTCAGCTTTTTCACTCGCAACGACCTGACTCAGGTGCTCTATTGTCTGTGTGACATGCTCAACCTCTGGCATTTGCTTCAAGGTTTGCCACATAGTTTTTTCACTTTTGGTCAGGTCATCATCGCGCCTACGGGCTTCGTTTGCAATTAAAATATCTGGTAAAATGCCATCTGGCAGCCCCCACCAGTCGTGGCAAAGAAGTTGAAACAACTGTCCATCTGGAATGGTCTGCACGTTTTGTGCGCGGGTCAGGCATTCCAGCAGCTGAATGATCTTTTGTACAAAATTATCACGCAATATATTCACCTCTTTTTGCAGTTGAAAAGCCCATTCTTTTTGCACAAATATGTGCTGCAAATCCTCACTATATGAGTGCTTTAGGTACAAAACAGCAATCTCATTGGGGTCAGTTTGGGCCGCTAGCAACTTTTCTATTTGCTCTGTCACCCAGCCAACTTCCTCAGTTTTGCTATTGCACTCAACTACAACTGGCGGCAATGAGCACTCAGCAAAAGTTTCATTTTTTGCCACCAAAGCCCCATCATTACTCATGCGGTCTGCATTATTTTTGATGAGCCCCTCGGCGGCATTGAGTATCTGCTGGCTACTTCTGTAATTCTGCTCTAGACTCACAACTACTGGATTTTCAGCCTCAGCCAAAAAGGTATGGATGTTGGCAACAGAGGCCCCTTGAAACCGATAAATTGACTGATCGTCATCGCCCACGGCACAGATGTCTGGCTTAGAAATGCCCTGCATCAGCTGCTGCAAGAGGGCATATTGCGTTCCAGATGTGTCTTGAAATTCGTCCACAAACAGCACTTGGTGTTGCTCTTGCAGTTCTGCACGAAAGGCATCATCGGCTTGCATTTCAGCCAAAACCCACTGTTGCATCATTCCAAAAGTATATATCGACTTGGCCGCAATCACGTCTTCTAGTTGCGAAATAAGTGCTGCACCAGCCAGTAATTTGTCATATTTTGCCCGTTGAGTGTTTTCTTTTGGCTGCATGTAATCTCCTGCAATATACTGCACTCCACCGTTCTTTGTTGCTTTTTTGTACACCATTTTTGGGTCATTTTTCATTGCAGCAAAATACGCATCATACGCCTTTTGAATATCTGCTTTGCTCCAGTTTTCTTGCACCATAACACTGTGCAAATGCACCAAATGCGGTGCATATAAATCTTTACTTTCCTTAAAAAGCAAGTGTCCAGCCGGTAGCTTCTGCAATATCTTTTCTGCCATTTCTAGCATTTCTAGTTCAGTTACTACATCGCCGTCTCTGGCATTAAACCTTTCTGGATGAGCATCAATAATGTTTTTGCACCAGCTGTGAAATGTATGTATTTGTACTCGCCATGCGTCAGTTGAAATCACCCGCGAAAGCCGCTCTCGCATTGCTTTTACGCCCGCATTTGTATAGGTCAAACAGAGGATGTTCTCTGGCTCGGCATATCCCTCAGCCAGCATGTGTGCAATGCGCGTAGCGACCAATTGGGTTTTTCCCGTTCCTGGGCCCGCTAAAACCATGACAGCCCCCTGCAGCTGGTTGACGGCTATTGCTTGTTCTGGGTTGAGCATGGCCATCCATTGCTGATATATCTCATTTTGCATAGTGCAATAGTATGAAAAAAGGGGTTGACGCGCTAGTCATTTTTTGTACTATTCGTGCGAGCAATAGGCTCTTCCACCAGATAAATGAGGCAGAAATGCCGGTGTGGAGGACTAGAAGCACACTCTTTCTTCTTTTCACTCTTTCACCATGGTGCAGAAAAAAACACTCAACTTTCCGGCAAAATTAAAACCTACCCAAGAAAAAGGGGGGCGTTATTTCTTTACAGACGTTGGGGAGGATTTTCCGACGCCTAACTTGATTGAGGCGCAATTGAACTCATATAATTGGTTTTTAGAAAATGGGATTAAAGACCTTATTGAAGAGATAAATCCGATTATTGATGCTACTGGAAAAAAGCTAAAACTAGAGGTTTTGAACATA
>JAHDDZ010000034.1 GCA_020629095.1 Candidatus Altimarinota bacterium
ATAGCGACACATACAATACGAAAGGGGACACACCCGAGGCGCGTCCTAACCCAATTTCTGCACTGGCAGAGATCTTTTCAGATGGCACAGAAAGTCACTCAGACGACTTGCAGTAGGAAAAATTATGGCTATTATTGAAGGTGAATAATCTGTTTACTATGCGTCTTTTGGCTCTCGTTCTCGCACTCGGCTTACCGCTTTCGACCCTCGCGGTGTACTATCCATATGGGTACACAAACACCGGCGCGACCATGAGCGTGCCTGCCAGCACCCTCCCAAGTTTTGTACCGAGCATGCCAGCGGCTGTCACCAGCCCGCGAACAAACACCCTTCGGAGTCGAATTTGCGATCCGCAATATGGCGTTGCAAACCGCAGATTGCCGAGTTGGTGCGCAGCCATGGCGCCAGTAGCGCCGGCAAATACTGTGGTGCAGAGCAGTCGATTTACACCCGAAAACACCTTTCGGTACAACGTGCCACAGGTTACAACAACGGCATATGCCAATGTGCGGGCATATCGCCAAAGCGCCCCACAAACGGTCAGCAGCGCCGTGGTTGACGTGCTGCAACTTGATGTCCACTACCCAGAAATTGATCAGCGGGTTTTCCAGTCGGCACTGCGACTGAGTGACGCAAAAGTGCGACTAACGAGCAGTAATAATAGTAATGTGAGATGGAGTGATTTTGAGGTTGTTTCAAATGGTGAAACGTATTCAATTGACCCAAACGGATATGCAACTATTTCGCTTGAAAAGCGGCTTTCTCCGCGTGATGCCATTGAAACAAATATCGGTGTTCGGCTGCGACCAGTTGATAATTTGCCGCTTTATAATGGCTCATTTCAGCTAGAGCTCTTAAGTATTAGCGCCTACAGAGAAGGCTCAACTTCGGCTGTCACGGTCAAAATGGAAGGCGACAGGCGTAGCCAGTTTTTTGCATTTAGCCCGTTTCCGGCAACACAAACAAGCCCTTTTGTGCAGGTAATAACGGAAGGGGACAATGCCCAAACGCTAACAGGCGGAGGCACTTTCGACCTGTTGCGGATCACTATTGAGCCCCAGTTTGCAGGGGTTAGCCTCGATAAAATAGTTATAAAAAACACCGCACTGACAGATGCAAGCCAGCTGTTTGATCGGATTTATTTGGTTGATGCCGGCACGGGTGACTTGCTCGACAGCACGACTTTTTCTTTTAATGAAGCGACATATCGACCGCTTTCAGAGCTGAATGAAATCCAGATCAATAATAGGCGTGAACTGGTTGTGCGCGGTTTGGTAAGGCAGTCTGACTTGCCACTGGGCGCACAAGTGCAGCTATCGGTCGGGGCGTCAGACATTGAGCTGCGAAGCCTTACCAGCGGAACTGATATATCACCCGGACAGATTAATTTGGCCGCAGGTACAAGCACATTGCAGACAGTTGCAGACTCCACTTTGATTGTCGAACATGACGAAGAAGAGGATCAGCCACAAGTCTTTGTGTCAAACGGAATACAGGAAACGGTGTATCGATTTACGTTCAAAAACCCTGGCCAGCAGCGTATTTATTTGGGGCGAATGACGCTGAATGTTTCTGCCAATGGGATCAACTTCCCAGCTGGTTCACCGCAGTTGAGCGACTTTGCGGTATACTCCTCACAGGGAAATCCAAGTGGGTTAGCGCCTGTTGCGATTGCGTCAAACGGCGATATCACCTTTGATGCAACAAGCCCGATTATCATTGGCGGAAACGAGCAGCGGGAGTTCTTATTGCGAGTGGCAACCACGCAGTCTGGCACAAACACAGACGACAGCCTGGTTGTGCTGTGGCGAAAAGACGCCACTGCATCAAGTGGGATGCTTTCCAGCCTGCAGTCGTCTGGTGCATTACTGATTTATACGACTGATAATCAGCTCCAAAACTGGACAACCGGCAACAGTCTCACGGTTCCTTATACCGCATTTGTGCTTCATAAATGAAGCGGCTGAGCGTCCTTTTTCTCTCTATTTTTATGGCAGGCTGCAGCAGCCTGCCTTTTGTTTGGACCCGTGTAAAGCCATATGAACAGAGCCAAAACAAGGCTGATCAGCAAGCCATCCATGAGCAAATGCCGACGGTTGCATCGGCTGATTTTGACCCAGATTTATGCGAGTGGGTTACGGTAAAATATGTGAATGATGGAGATACAATCCAGCTGCGAAACGACAAAGTGCGCATTGTTGGCATCGATACCCCAGAAGTCGACGGCCCACATACGGATGCAGAGCACATGGGAGATGAGGCTTCAGCCTTTGCCAGGTCGCTGATATCTCGCAATGACCGTGTGTGTCTGCTGCGGGTTGGCAGAAGTGACAGAGATCAATATGACCGACTACTGCGATATGTGCACTTGGCGGATGGAACTGATTTTGGTCAACAAATGCTCGAAACAGGCTTAGCTACGGTTTATAGAACGCAGCAACACCCACGCCGAAATACATATCAAGAAACAGAAAAAGCAGCCAAAAATGCTCAAATTGGCGTTTGGAAATGAGATTATTCAGAATGATCTGACCCTGTAATTTCAACTATTTTCCCCCACAAGAGTAACAGTTTTTCCTCTGAAATAGATAACTCTGGTGTGCTTTTTTGTATCTTCTTCAGAAGCTTTTTGGTGCTTACATCTTCATTTTTGAGGGGCATTTCATGTGCTAATCTCCATTCTTTTAGCTTTATTTGCAGCTCGATTCGTTCCTCCAAAAGCGTTAAAATTCCTGCATCAATCTGAGCTAATCGATTATAGGCCTCTGGTGCAGAAAAATTCATGATTTATAGTTTTTAGGAGCAATAATAAAAGCAAATTCGCCACGAGGAGTATTTTCTTCAAAATGTAAAAAAGCCTCTTTTACAGAGCCTCGAAAGAACTCTTCATGCATTTTTGTCATTTCTCGACCAATCACGATATACCTTTCTGGCATTCGTTTTACTAAGCTATTGAGCATTTTTTGTATTCTATGAACTGACTCGTATCCTGCATGACCATATTTCTCCATTTGCGTAATGGTTTCAAAAAGGGTTTTTCGCCCCTTTTTGTGAGGCAAAAATCCATGCCAAATGAGTGGAGAGCTGGGAACTCCACTGGCAGAAATGAGCGTCGTGAGAGCACATGCGCCAGTTATGGGTATTATTCGCACTCCATTTTGAATACATTTTTGAATCAATCTTTGACCTGGGTCGCTTATGCACGGCGTTCCTGCATCGCTAATGTAGCATCCAATTTCTCCTTTTTTTATTCGCTCGACTATCGCTTTGCGTTTTGCATCGCTTGACTGTGCGTGGCAGCTGATGCGAGGTGTATTTATATCCCATTTATCGAACAGTATTTTTGCTCTACGAGTATCTTCACACGCAACAAAATCAGCTTTCTGTAGGCATTTTATTGCCCTGTGAGATATATCAGAAAGATTTCCAATGGGCGTTGCAACGACATATAAAATGCTCATTTTTCTCGTGTAAAGGTAGTAATAATCTCGACATGTGGAGTGTGCGGAAACTGGTCTGCAAGCTTCCATTTGTGTAGTCGCCACCCATGGGCTTGCAGCTCTGCTGCATCTCTTGCAAAAGATGCAGGGTTGCAGCTGACATATATGATTGTCTGTACTGGAGCGGTCGCAATGCGCTCAAGTGCTCGTGGGTGAACCCCGCTGCGCGGTGGGTCGAGTATGATTGTGTACTCTCCAGACCAGTTGTGCAGGCGTGTCCAGGCGCGGACATCCGCGCACTCCGCTGCATAGTTTTTTAGTTGGTTTGCTTCCGCATTTTTGACGGCATCAGTAACAGCTTCTGGTACAATCTCAACACCGATCACAGGCCTGTCTGGCATGTTTTTTGCAATGATTTGCCCGATTGTGCCGGTTCCACAGCACAGGTCTAAAAGAGTCCCTGTTGTGTTTTTGGCGTAGTCAAGCACTTGTTGATAGATTAGTGCCGCTGTTTGTGGGTTTGGCTGGGCAAAACTCTGCTCACTCATTTGAAACGAAAGCCCTAAGATTGTCTCTGAAATGGTCTCATCTCCCCAGAGCAGTGCATGCGCTTTGCTGCTTGAAAAGCTATCATTTGAGGCATCCGAGATGATGTGGCGTACACCTGCAACTCGTGAGCCAAATATTTCTTTTATAGCTTTTACGCAGCCACCTGGCATCGGGGCATCGCTGGTGGTTAGTATTGAAAAAAGTAATTGATCATGAGTAAAGCTTTTGCGCACACTTAATCCCCTCCAAAAGCCTTTGTTTGATCTTTGATCATATACTGAAAATTTTGTTTTTTTGCACCACTCTCGAAAAATTGAGAGCTGTTTTTCAACTAATTCATCAAAGAGTGGTCCAGGTTTTTCCAGGTTCTCAACTCGCCAAAACTGTCCGCGGGCCTTAGAGCCTAGGCCAAAGCCGCCATCTTGGCTGGTTACTCCAAAGCTATACTCCATTTTGTTGCGGTACCCATACAGCATGGGGCTTGTAATAAGTCCTTCATAGGAACTTGCAGCATCGATTATTCCACCAATCTTTTGTAATAAATCAGTTACTTGCTCGACTTTCCATTGGTGCTGGGTTTCTATCGGCACGGTCGCATATGGCGCTCCAGAAACAGCAGCATATTCACTTTCAACTTCTATTGGACTTTTTTGCAACACCTCCAATAACTTTGCCTCTGCGAAGTTTTTACGCTTTTTTATTATCTGTCCAAGCACTTTTTGCCCAACTATTCCCTTTGGGACAAAAATAGGAATATTGGCATCAAAGGAAATAGACCGACCGCCCCATGCTTGTTTTTCTAAATCCAGCTCATATATGCGTCCTTTTTTCATCACTTCGAGTATAGCATTTTTACTTCATTTGTGCTATAATTACGCGATGGGTCAGAACCTTCCACCAATTCCAAAAGATAAATCTTTCTTTCAAAAGATGAGAGAGGACTGGTTTGGATTTGCGAAGAAAGCAGAAAATGACGCTGAAAAAGCGGAAAAAGAGGCACAGATGAGTCAAGATGAAATGGATGCTTTGTTTGAGAATTTTGACCCAAAAACAGACAAAAAGAAACTAACGACAAAATTGCGAAAGCGCATTATAGAAGCAGAAAAATTGTATAACGCGGGGACAGCAAGTGTAAAAGATCTGATTGCGCCAGCATCGGTTGAGGTCACGCCATATCAAATGCGAATGGATGGACAATATATTCGTTCACTTTTTGTGTTCTCATATCCGCGTTACCTTGAGGCAAATTGGCTCAGTCAGATAATAAATTATGATGTAAGTTTTGATTTGAGCCTCTTTATCTATCCACAAGATAGTGGCCGAATGATGAAAATTCTTCGACGAAAGGTGGCACAAATGCTGAGTACTAAACGTATGAAAATGAAGAAAGGAAGCGTGAGCGACCCCGAAATTGACACCGCACTGGAGGATGCTGAGCAGCTACGAGTTGATTTGCAACGAGGGACGGAGAAGTTCTTTCAAACGGGGTTATATGTGACGCTGTACGCAGAAACAGAAGAGAAGCTTAATAGCGCTGTGAAGCAGATTCAAACCGTGCTTGGGGGCCAGTTGGTCATGACTCGTACCAGTGACTTTCGGGTCGAGCGTGGATTTGAAAGCACCCTGCCCCAGTGTACAGACATGGTGGGCGTGCTAACAAATATGAATACAGGACCATTGAGTACATGTTTTCCGTTTGTTTCCAGTAGCCTAACCAGCAACCAAGGAATCCTTTATGGGCTGAATCGGCACAATAATTCACTGATTATTTTTGATCGGTTTGAGCTAGAAAATGCCAACCAGGTGGTTTTTGCGAAATCGGGGGCAGGGAAGTCATATGCAGTAAAACTTGATATACTCCGGAGTATGTTGCTGGGATCTGAAGTAATTGTGTTGGACCCCGAAAATGAATATGAGGCGCTGTGTACCGAGGTCGGTGGTAGTTACATAAACGTGAGTTTGAACAGTCGCCAGCGGATTAATCCTTTTGATCTGCCACCTCCACTAAAAGACGCAGACACGCAGTCGGGTGACCTGCTACGCGAAAATGTGGTTAACCTGACGGGGCTTATGCACCTAATGCTTGGTCAGCTCACACCGCTCGAGGAGGGGATTATGGATAAGGCAATTTTGATGGCATATGCGCAAAAGGGGATTACGCCATATGTTGCTGACACAAGCGAAATGGAGATGCCAACCATGAGCGACCTGCAGGTTGTGTTGCAGCAAATGGAGGGCGGAAATCATCTGGCGCTACGGCTTGAGCGTTATACCAGCGGAACCTTTGCGGGTCTTTTTGACCAACAAACAAATGTGGATTTAGACAACCATATGGTTGTGTTTTCCATTCGCGACCTGGAAGACAGCCTACGCCCTATGGCAATGTACATTCTTTTGAACTTCATTTGGGCAAAGGTACGCAGCAGCTTGCGTCGCCGTGTGCTGGTGGTTGATGAGGCGTGGAATATCGTTCAGCACGAGCAGTCTGCTCGGTTTTTGCACAACCTGTCAAAACGTGCCCGAAAGTACTATCTGGGCATTACGACTATTACCCAAGATGTCGAGGACTTTTTGCAGTCGCGGTGGGGCAAACCGATCATCACCAATAGTTCCATTCAGCTGCTGTTGCGCCAATCGCCGACGGCGCTTGATTACCTCCAGAAGGTATTTCATCTAACAGAAGGTGAAAAGTACCTGCTGCTCAACTCGGGTGTGGGGCAGGGGCTGTTTTTTGCCGGAAATCAGCACGTGGCTATTCAGGTGATTGCATCGCCGAGTGAAGACAAGATTATTACTACAAAACCGCAAGATGTGGTGCAACAACGAAATGATGAACAACTTTAGTTGACAGGTTGACAGGTGAATGCTATGATGTCTATACTTATTAACTAAAAATAAAACGCAGAGAAGTATGAGTATACTAAATGCTTTTGGTGAATTTCTTGCATCTATCGTTACTGCTGCATTCCTTGGAAGTGGCAAAGATTATGAGGATCTGAGATCCAATGCAAAGCTTAATCGCTTCAATTGGGAGACTGAGACTTGGCTAGCGTAAGCAAGGATTGCCTATGTTAAATAAGGAGCACTCATAAGGTGCGTTCATATCCGCTTTCTTGCCTACGGGCAACTCGCGGTATCATCTGGGGTAAGACCCAGGCACAAGCACGCAGCTTTATGCGGCTTTGCGAACCCCCCGAGGATGAAACGAAAAACCAACTTCTGGTCAATTCTCGTTTCATCCTCATCTTTTTGTTTCTATAAAATAAGCACAGAAAAACTTGCATTCTCATTTTTGTTCTTTACTATTCTGTTCGGTTTGGGTGATTAGCTCAGTTGGCTAGAGCACCTCGTTTAAACCGAGGGGGTCGCGGGTTCGAATCCCTCATCACCCACCATATCAATTCACTGCTCCATATCTTGCCATCAGGCTTTTTATCTAAAATTAGCATTGACACCTCGTTATTCCTTTGTAGACTGAGCGCGAAAAAATATAATCGCACAAACAATGCAAAAGATATATGAATCTATTGAGTCAATCGCTGGACCTATTCTTATCGTAGATGGAGTT
>JAHDDZ010000035.1 GCA_020629095.1 Candidatus Altimarinota bacterium
TATGGGCAGTATGGTCGGGCTGTTGCACACACACGTCTGCGAGCCAGCTGACCCAAACCACTGCGACCGGATTATTCGATATGTCGCGGGGGTCTGGGGGCAGTTTTATGTACGTATGGGGCGGCACAAGCTGCCCGTCCTCACAAACGAAAACGGGACGCTGTTGTTTGGGGCTGATTATGAATATAGCTATGGGCGGTGTGATCGACTGCTCGAAGGCAGCTTGGTAACGATTGTTGCCAGTGGAGCAGCCGTGCACGAGGCACTTGCAGCCGTAACTGAAACGGGCATAAATGCTGAAATCATCATCGCCAGTAGCCCAAAGCAGTTTGACGAAACGCTGTTGCAAAGCATTCAAAAAACCCAGAAATATATCACGATCGAGGATCACAACCCAATGAATGGGCTGGGCGCTGGGGTGAATACATTTGTGCTGGAAAATGGGTTAAGAGCAGAACTGGTTGCCAATTTGGGAGTGCGAGAATATCAGCTGAGTGGACAACCAGCTGAGCTGTATGCATCAGCCAACTGCGGAAAAGACGCAGTTATTGCGCTTTTGCAGGTACTTTAAAAGGCTATTTTTTTAAACCTATTTTTCATGTATGCACTCATTACAGGAGCCACGAGCGGCATTGGTCGGGCCTGCGCAGAGCGGTTTGTAGCATCTGGTTTGGGGGTCATTTTGGTGGGTCGGCGGGCACAAAAACTGTCAAAAGCAAAAGCAGAAATTGAGCAAAAATATGGTGTTTCTGTACTCACTTTTGCTGTTGACGTGACAGACCATGCAGCTGTTTTGAATATGGAAGCAGAGCTAAAAAATGTGTCTATTTCTGTGCTAGTAAACAATGCCGGTTTAGCCCTAGGAAGAAATGCATTTCAAGATGCTGCATGGGAGGATTTAGACCAAATTATTGCCGTCAATGTGGTTGGTTTTACTCGCATTGCAAAGTTGTTTTTACCGCATATAATAAACCAAAAAGGGCATATCTTCAATATTAGTTCTATTGCAGGAATTGAGGCATATCCAGGGGGCCATGTCTATTGTGCCACTAAGTCATTTGTAAAGCAGTTAAGCAAAGGCCTGCGAGAGGATTTGATTGGTACCAATGTGCGAGTTACTGATATTGCTCCTGGGGCTGTTGAAACAGAATTTTCGGTTGTACGGTTTAAGGGTGACACAGACGCCGCAAAGCAGGTCTATGAGGGTTTTGTGCCACTCTATGCAAAGGATATTGCGGAGTGCGTAATGGCCGCGCATAATATGCCACAGTCAGTTAATATTGAGTATATGCTAGTTATGGCGACAGCGCAGGTATCTGCGACTCGCGTTGCAAAGGAGGCACAACGAGTTTGAGTTGCATAAAGTATGTATATCAGTAGAAAGAAAAAGAATGAATCAACAAACATTTAAAACACGACTCAAGGTCCTTAGAATAGGATTTATGGTCGTATTTGGTGTTTTTTGTGTGCAAATGTTTTCATTTCAGATCATGCAGCACGAGGCGCTGGCATCTGAGGCGCGTGAGCAGCATGAGCGTAAATCAGTGATTCCGGCACAGCGAGGAAAGATTTTAGTAAGAAAAAACAGACTCAGCCAAGAGTTGACGCCGCTTGCAACAAACAATACATTGAAGATGTTGTATATTGATCCAGTTTTGCTCAATTACCCAAGCTACACTCCGCGTGAGCCACTGGAGAACCAAACACCCGGAAATCCTCCAATGGCAGCCCAATTACTAGCTCCAATTCTTATTCACGCGCACTGTGAAAAGATAGAAGGGTGTGAAATCGAAACGGATAAAACCAAGTGGAGTGATGCTGAACAGATGGCAATAGAGGGGTATACGCGTCAGCTGACAGAGATGTTTTTTGAAATGGAGGTGCGGCGGGTTGTGCTAGCAACAGAAATTCCTGAAAGCCGAATAGCAGAAATAGCTGACATGGGCATCGCAGGCATTACAGCAACAGACGGCATCGTGATTGCTGACCCAGTTTTAGTTGAAGACAAGGCGAATGCAGCAGCGATGATTGCTCCTATGATAGATAGTGATCCGGCAAAATTAGAGCAGTCTATTAGAAGGCGGCAAAGGCGATATGTTGAAGTGACCAACCAAATCGTGCCAGAGGTGAGTGATGCGATAGAGGAATTGAAGCAAAACCCAGATTATAAGAAAGTGCTGCGTGGGGTAGTACTGAAAGACGAGCACTGGAGGTATTATCCTGAGAAGGAATTAGCGGCTCAGGTGATCGGATTTGTTGATAATAATGGCTCCGGGCAATATGGAATTGAGGAGCGGTTTGATGAGCTTTTACGAGGTCGCGAAGGGTCTATTTATGGAGCAGCGAATGCACAGAATCAGTTCATTGGAGGTGGAACTGGCCTCGGAATTGAGCAAGCAGTTGATGGAACAGATGTAGTTTTAACGATTGATCGAGTACTGCAAGAGGGAATTCAGCAAATTTTAGAATATGACACGCAGACGTTTGGGGCTGATAGTGGACAGATTATTGTGGTTGACCCGCGTGACGGAAAGCTTCTAGGCATGGTGCATTTTCCAACTTTTGACCCGAATGAGTTTGGACGTGCATATGAGAAGTATGAGATTGACGCAGATCAAAAGTTTGCAGATGAGGCCAGTAAAGACTTTAATCAACGGATTCCAACAGTAAGAGATGAAGAAGGGCGGTATTATCGATATTACAATAAGTGGGGGCCTGAGGTATTTCGAAACAAGTTGGTGAGTGATGTGTATGAGCCGGGGTCAGTCATGAAAGCAATAACAGTTGCTGCTGCGCTCAATGCTGGAGAGGTGGAGCCTAACACAACTTTTAATGACCCAGGGCCGGTTGATGTGTTGGATGGGGAGTTTACGATTAAAAATGCAGATGATATTTATGCGGGTCGATTGAGTGTGGTTGAGGGACTCATTAAATCTCGAAATACGATGATAGCCTATATTACCCGAAAAATGGGAGCAAAATTAACGTATGAGTATTTGAAAGATTTTGGATTTGGGGAATATACTGATATTGACCTGCCTGGAGAGCAGCAGGGGGTTTTGGAGTATTGGCAAGATTGGGATGAATCAGAGCTGATTACGCGTGGATTTGGTCAAGGGATTAGCTCTACTCCACTGCAAATGGTTATGGGTTTTGCGGCATTGGCTAATGGCGGATATGTGTTGCAGCCACGGATAATAGAAGAAATAAGGCACCCAAATGGGGTGGTTGAGAAAACCGAGCGTGAGGTTATAAAAAGGGCAATAGGAGAGCAATCATATCTGCAAACAAAAGCGATGTTGCGAACATCTATTGATAAGGGATATGCGAGCAAAGCTCAGGCAAAAGGATATAAACTGATGGGGAAAACAGGGACATCTCAAACTTATGACACAGCCGGTCGGGCATTACGAGGAGAAGGAACAACTATTACAAGTTTTGCCGGATATGGTCCATATCTTGAACCAGAGTGGGTTGTTTTGATTAAATATGACTACCCCACACAAAGCCAGTGGGGAAGTGATACGGCAGCGGTTACTTTTAGCAAAGTTGCCCGATTTCTCATGCGACACTATGGGGTTCCGCCCGAGTCAGAATAGTGCTAGAATAAGCCCATGAGTGAGGAAAAATCTTTTATCTATAATGCTCGAAGAATCCCAACTAACCCGGGTGTATATTTGATGTATGGAGCAGAGGATAAATTGCTCTATGTGGGCAAAGCAAAGCAGCTGAGAAAGCGAGTTAGTAGCTATTTTCGCAAGACGAACAAAAGCCCAAAAACACAGCTGCTAGTCAGTAGAATTGAGCGAATTGAAACGCGTATTGTCGGGTCAGAAATAGAGGCGCTGGTGCTGGAAAATAACCTGATAAAACGGCACAAACCACGGTTTAATGTACTGTTGCGTGACGACAAAACTTACCTCTATTTGCGTATTACCGCTGAGCCTATTCCACGAATGATGATTACCCGTCGGTTGGTGCGGGATGGGTCATTTTATGCAGGGCCAAAGACCAATAGCCGGGCATTTCGAAAGCTGATGGCGTTTTGCCAAAAACTGTTTCAGGTGCGCACATGCCGGCTTTCGATGGAAATAAAAGACGATGGAATCATTGTGACGAAAAACCCAGAAAACCGAAAGCTGCCGTGCCTTGACTACCATATTGGGAAGTGCAATGCGCCGTGCACAAATGTGACCTCCGCAGATGATTATTTGGCACAAATAAGTGCGCTGAAGCGGTTTTTGCGAGGTGACATCCGTGAAGTGAAACAGCTGCTGACCACCCGCATGGAGCGATTTGTGGCTGATAAAAAGTTTGAGGCTGCTGCCAAAGTGCGAGATATGTTGCTATCGGTTGAACCTAGTACAGAGCGCCAGCATGTTGAGTTTACCGATGGGCGTGATCGCGATGTGCTTGGCCTATGGCGAATAGGTAAAAGTGCGCATATTGTTCGGCTGGTGCTGCGCGGTGGAAAGTTAATAGACCAGACAAGCCACACGCTGCGGGCGCATGGAGACACCCTAGACAGTGAGGTTATCGAGCAGTTTTTGTTGCAGTTTTACCCGTCCGTTGACCAATTACCGCATGAGGTACTGCTGCCCACAGCACCTGAGTGCGCAGAGGCACTGGCTGAGGGAATCGAGGAATTGCAAGGTGCAGAGCGCAAATTAGTGATATTAACCCCGCAGCGAGGCAAGAAAAAACGAGTCATAGAAATGGCAGAAAAGAACGCCCGCCATGCCGCTGAAAAAGCTGAAATAGAGGAAATGAGCAAGCGCGAAACGTTTGCAAAAGCGCTGCCAGAGCTGGCTGAGGCACTGGGGCTGAGTGCCCCACCAAAGCGAATTGAGGGATATGATATTAGCCATTTGCAGGGCACGCACACGACGGCCAGCATGGTAGTTTTTACTAATGGGGAAAGTGACAGTGGGCAATATCGGCGGTTTAAGGTGAAGACCCTGGATGGGAAAATAGACGATTTTGCGGCAATGAAAGAGGTGCTCGGGCGCCGTTTTGCAAAGGCAGATGACGAGTGGTTTGCAGCGCAGTTTCCGGACCTAATAGTGATAGATGGTGGCAAGGGGCAGCTGAGCAGCGTGATGAAAGCCGTGGCTGATTTTGATGGGTTTCCAGACGGGTTTGACCCTATGACGCAGATCATTAGCCTAGCAAAAAGAGAGGAGGAAATTTTTCGCCCAGAGGTTAAAACACCATTGATACTGGGGCACGAGACAGCGGCACTTAAGCTCTTGCAGCGGGTGAGGGATGAGTCGCATAGGTTTGCATTGGGGTTGAATCGAAAGCTGCGAGTGAAAGCTCAAACGCACTCTGCGCTTGATGATGTACCGGGCATTGGTCCCAAAACAAAAAAGGCACTCATGCAAAAACTTGGAAGTGTTTCAGCGGTCAGAAATGCCACAAATGAGGAGCTCCTAGAGATTTTGAATGAAAAACAGCTAAAAGCACTTCGGCAACAGCTCTAGGATTTGCTCAAAGTGTGATTTGTATGCTATAATAAAGGCATGAAGCAAATATTTCCTGAATGGCTGACGCGAGCGGGAGCTGGGCTGGCCGCAGGGCTAGTTGGCGCTATGGTGCTTGGGCTTATTATTGTACTGGGAGGTAGTGTAATTGGGAGTGTGCTGACGCCGCCTCCACCAGAGATTGATGAGCTGGGGCGAATCGCTCTTGCCTCTGAGCCACATGCACTGTTTGGAGTCATTGCGGTTTTGGCCGTTTTTGTCAGCACACTTGTTGCGTCCATCATTTCAGCAATATTGCGCACACTTGGGCAAGACTCAGAAATGCGGAGAGCTGTTTTGGCACAGGTGTTTTTGGGGCACATGGGACTTTTTATTTGGCTGCTTCCAGCCTATATTTTGTCATCATTTTTAAGCAGTGGCGGTGCTGGAGTCGCACTTGCTGCAGGAGTGCATTTGCTATTGTCGCTCTTGATTGGCCACATGGCACAAGAACACGAGATGAGCCAGCGACATCCGCTTCTTCCGCTCTACGGCTATTGTTTTGGGGTTGGTTTGTTCATTTTGTGCATCATGGCGCTGTTTAACACCTCCCCGATGGTCGTCGCACTTGCGGCATTGCCTATCGGATATATGATGAGAGAAATAGGAGATGCAGGCGTAAGCGCCCTTCACAAGTGGTTTTCTGGCACATGGGGCATTGAGGTGCTTTCACCAGAAGTCTATGAGACGACAGAAGAAGATGACGATGTGTATGCAGGGCTCTAGCCAGATATTTAAATGTATTTACTTTTTACCAATTTTGTTCTATAATAAAATAGTTAAGTAAATATACTTTATGCACGATATTCGAGTACGATATGCTTGGTCACTTCGCTTCCTCTTTCAGTTAGCGTTTTCTGCTGCCTGGGTTATGGTTATCAGTATATGGCTGAAGGAGCATGGAAGCCTTTTGTGGTACTTCATCTTTGAGGCTACGTTTACAATGGCAGGAGGGATAATCGCTCTTGGCATCTTACCGCAAACGAACCGAAAAGGATTTTTGCTGTTTATGCTAAGTGTAAGCGGATTATTGGCTATTGCAGCACTAACTGCTTTTCGAGGAACATGGCTGATGCCATTTCTGTTGCTTGGTGCAAAATCAGGCTTTTTTGCTCATGTCAGTAGCGGTTTGCACCGCCAGAGCGAGGGCCTCTTTTCACCATCTGAGGCGCGAACAGTTATGCCAGAAATTGAAACAGGCATCACATATGGCTCTCTTTTTGGGGCAGTTTTGACTATTTCACTCCTACAAATTGGAAGTGGATGGACACCAATTTGGGCATGGGTTGGCATTATAATTTGCCTCATTTTAGGCGTTTTATTCCGAACACAAATCGTCGGAGATGTCCCTACTTTACGAAGTCATCCAGCATTTAATTTACACCCATCCAGCTCGCTTCAGGAAGCAATTCAGCTTATATCTACACGGCCAATTATTCGATATAGCGCGCTTCTTCTTATCGCTTTTGGGGCAGCAGGAGCGATCATTGAATATGGATTTTTACAAGAATTATTGTCGCATTCTGGCGGACATACTGTTTCCCTGGGGCACATTTTTACAGAGTTAAAAGCGAGTATTTTGGGTACTCTAATTTCAGGGGAATCGCATCCTATGGTAGAAGAAGTACACCACGTGAGTGAGGCGATTTTTGCCCACAGCAGCTTGGCGCACGAGCTCGGGATTTGGCACATAGGCTTTGCTGCGATTGCTCTTTTTGTACAAAAAGTAGTGACCCCAACATGGGTTCGGAAATTGGGTATCATCCCTGCTAGACTCTACTACGGTGTTATGCTTGGGGGCACAATGCTGATGAGCTTTGTTGGTCTTTGTTCTCCTAGCGTTCTGCGGCTCATCATGCATTCGACCCATAGCTTGGGCGAAACCCCTTACCATATTTGGTACTATAGTCTTTCTCACA
>JAHDDZ010000086.1 GCA_020629095.1 Candidatus Altimarinota bacterium
GTATCAGGGTGGAAAGCGCATTTGGCGGGGTGCGTCGAGAAGTCGATATATAATAGCCAATATTATGTTTTTCCGACATTTTTTTAAGTTTTTCACCTAAGGAAATAGTGGATTCCTGAATGAATTTGAATGCGCGATTATCTCCGCCCAGCAATACAGTATGCACCTGTTTACAGTCGAGCTCAGGTAGAGCAACCTGGTGATACGGCCTTTGATCCAGGGCAAATAAGGATGGGGGAATATCGCAGGGAATTTGTCCGCTGCTTTTGGGCGTAAAGTTCTTGAAATCGTGGGACATGATGATTTCGCAGTCAAACAGCGAATGTGGGTTCTGAGGAGCCATCAGGTGGACACGTTTGGCTTGGGCAGTTTGTTGTGCCCAAAGGCTCGCCAGAGCAAATTGTGCCTGCCTGCCGGCACTGGCGATCGAAAGAAGGATATCGGGCTTTCTGCCGTTCAAAAAATGGCCATCAGTAAACAGGTTGTTTCTTTTGTCATAAGTACCCTCTATGCTTTCAATACCCATAGCCTGTGCCAGTGCGCGCAATTGATTGATGTGACCAGCCTTGCCGTCACTGATCAACCAGGCAAAGAGGGGGGTGTTTTGTGGTTGCATCCTGTATACTCAAGATATTTTCAGCTATTTCTTACCATGAATTGATTGTTGATGGGACTGTATCGAAAACATTTATCCGCCAAACGCCCTGCCTGCTGTGCCGAGGCTGAATGTTCTGAGGATGCTGAGTTTCGCGCTCCGGTATCAAAGGCGCTGGATGGTGAGATCATGTATCAGCTTTTTTGCAAAATCCATGCTCGTGAGTATAATGGTCGCTGGAATTTTTTCGCTGATATGACTGATGCAGAGGCAGAGAATTTTCGCCACCAGAGTTATTCCTGGCATAGGCAGACAGCCGAAGATGGGGCAAGAGCCGCTGCTGATCCAATTGTAAATGGCATGGATTTTTTAGCCGATGATGTGCTGTTTTCGGCATCGGGAATTCGTCATCAGAAAATCAGCGAGACCCCGGGAAGCAAAGAGACCTTGCCACCTGAGATTCGCCAAGCTTTACAGGTATTGCAGCTTGAGGATATCCCTGATTCAGTGACGCTCAAGAAGCAGTTTCGGTTTTTG
>JAHDDZ010000036.1 GCA_020629095.1 Candidatus Altimarinota bacterium
GAATGCGACTTTGCTATTGCAAAGTGTATGATCTTAGAGAAGGGAATAGACGCGGATGTTATCCAATGTTTGCAAGACACGGGCTTTGGCCAGTGCACCTACTCTGGTGGAACAAACCCAGTGCCTGATACTATTTGCTATCAGATTAAGGATCTATGTGAGCAGCAATCAGCAAGTATTGATGAGGCAGAGCTGTGTGTTGAGCGAAGCAGTGGGGGGCGGTGTTCATTTACTGGAGACTATACGTGTAGCCGAATGGCGCAGCGATGTGAAGGAGAGTATGACACGTTTGATGAAATTGCAGCGTGTCTTCAGGCAATCTCTGGTGGAGCTTGTACCTATGTTGGAACAAGTGTTGGGACGACAAGTGGTGGAACGGATGCAGGAACAAAAACGAGCACATCAACTGGCACAGATGAATCAATCGGATTCCTCGCAGAAACACTCTTGGCGCAGGCTGTTAACCCTGTTTCAGATGAGCGAAAACTGATTAATACAGTGCAAGCAAACCCCGCAAATGCTAACCCAAAAATAGATACAGAGATGGTTTGCGCCACACCAAACCCTGTTGTGGAAACCCCAGAATATGATTTTGAAAAGGAGATTGGTCTGAACGGGAGAGGTTTTGGCAGCATCGAAAAGTTTGAGATAGGGGATAATGCGACCTTTCAGCTGACCCTAAGAGTCGGCAGCACAAGCGTGAATATGCTCAACACGGTCATTAGTGACATACTTCCAGTTGGGCTGAGTTATAATGCGGATGCAGTTATCTTGATAGATGGCACGATAGTAACACCAGCAGAGCCCAATGTAAACGGGCAGGTACTGACCTGGAGCAAAGCACAAGTGCCACAACTAGAGACACTAGCGGCGGGACAGGTGGTTGAAATCACCTTTAGCGCGGAGGTCACCGAAATAGCAGATGACGGAGTGGGGGCGTGCGCAGATGCTGATTTTACAGCAGATGGATATAAGATCGGGCTGACAAACAATGCGACAGCCAAACCAACAAACGGAACCAAAAAAGACCGAAATGCGAAGCTGTGTGTGCCGATGCCAAATGATGACCCAGTCTATGAAATTACGAAGAAATCAAACCCGGTCAGCGGCACAGAGCTGATGGTCGGCGACAGTATTACCTATACGGTTTCAATTGAAAACACCAGCACCGACACAGATATCTCTGAGCTTGCATTCTCAGATGTGCTGAGCCCGTCTGTTGGGAATTTAACCGGGTTGTCAACATGTCCTGCCACTGGGGCAGACTGGACGTGTTACGACGATGATGCCCACGCGGTTTATCTGAACCTAAACGATACACACAGCGCATCACCACTGGAGAGGGGCAAAACGATCGATTTCACCTTTACCGTAAAAGTGCTGGAAGTGCCATCAGCAAAAGAGGCACAGTGTGATGAGCATGAAATTAAAAACACGGTAACATCTCATAGTGGCTATATCGACGGCAAGCCGGTGAAGGGCATATATCCGACGCCACCGTTGTGCCACCCTGTGGTCGAGGTTCCAGAGCCAGAGTTGACCATCAACAAGCGAGTAAACCCGTCGATTGTCAGTTTAGGAGAGAAGTTTATCTACACTATTACGGTTGAAAACACGGGTCAGGTTGACCTGAAAGATGTGGAAGTGGAGGATGATTTGCCAAATAATATTACGTTCTTGAGCACAAATGACGACAGCGTGACACATGCAAATGGCCTTGTTACAGCCGAAATTGGCGACATGGCGCAAGGCGAAAAAGTGGAAATTTCATTTCGAGCAGAAGCCACAAAAGAGGGCAGACACTGTAATGGAAAGACAAATCTGAGTGCGTCAGCGGCTGACTTTGATACTATAAAAGTAGTCTATGACAGCGGAAACGCATGTGTAGATGTGAATGCAGAGCCGGTGATTGAGGTTGTAAAAGGGTCAAACCAGCCAGAGGCGCCAGCAACTATTGGTCGTGGAACGGCACTGACATATACACTTGTGGCGAAAAACAGTGGCGACGTTGACCTGATCGATGTTGTGGTAACAGATAGCTTACCAGCGCATGTGACCTTCAGCGGGTTTAGCGCGGCAACCATGGCTGCGTACCCAGGTGCGACATATGACGGAAACATCCGCACGGTGAGCATTCCGGTCGGGAACCTAGACGCGGGCGAAAGTAGTATCACTATAGAAGTGGAAGTGGTAGTCACGCAAAGCGCTGGGGTTATGTTTGAAAATGATGCACGGGTTGATGGGAAGTCAGTCACTGGCGAGCCAGTCAGCGCCACGTCAAACGTGGTGAAACACCAAACGAGAGCCACACAAGTGGGCGGTGGTGGAACCACTGGCAGCACCAGCGGCGGCAGCGCACCGACATTCCCAATAGACATCGACGAAGGGGAAGAAGCGCCAGAGGCGCCGTATTGTGAAGTGCAGATTTGTGACGTGTGTGTGGTGGGCGAGGGGACTGGCATCCGAAAGTTTGCCATAGACGCCAACGGCGTTCCCCATGACAGCACACCTGCGCCAGTAGCATATGGTGAAACGGCCCAATATAGAATCGACTTGACAGCCGATGTGCGCGCGGCTGACTACCCTCAGCGACAGCTAGAGTCAGTCATGCTTTACGTATATGACCGAGTAGACTATGCCGAAAGTGGATATGGGGTGTGGCAGGTCTCACACTCAAGCGTGACAGATGGCTGGACATATGCTCCAAACACCGTAGGCGAGGGGTACCGGTTTGCCCGACCACTGACAGCTGCCGAGGTTGAAGACGTGCAACAGGGGCGGTTTACAACATCTCTTGAGTACGCACTCGACACCCAAATGTTGCCTCAAGAAGACTACATAGAGGGCATAACCAATGTTGGTTTTGCCACTATGCGACTGACATTTGTCGGCGGAGAAACACGTGTTGTGAGTCTCAGTGAAGAGCAATATCAGCCAACAGCAGCAACCGAGTGTGAGAACGCACTAGAAGTTTTGGTGCAGGTTGATAGCACAAATGAAAGTGAATATAGCATGGCGACATTTGGTGACGAGGCACGCATTGCTGAGGTTCGACCATTTGCTGCGGCAGCTGGCGGAGCCACGATTAACATCCAGAGCAATGGCAGCGCCGAGCGTGTGTTTGGTACAGAGGTGCCAGACCATAAACTGAATCAGCTATATGCCACCGGCACAAACTATAGTGCGCGGCGGTTTACCGGAAAGCGATATGATTCAGTTGTAACCAACCAATCTGAGCTTGATAGCAGCCTGAAGTCACTCACGTCTGAGACGTATCTGACACGGATCTTTGGCCAACAAATGATGAAAGCTCGAAACGGAGAAGTGTATTATTATGAAGACGCAGAGACTATTACCCTCAGCGGAACGTATACACTCGACGCGCCTGCCACGTTTGTCGTAGAGCGCGCAAACATAAATATCTTATCAGATGTTCGGTTTGCTGGCAGCTATGTTCCAGCATTTATCATGGGCTCAGGTGAGCTAAATGTGAGTCTAGAAACAGAAGTTGTGGAGGGGCTGTATGTAATGCAAAATAGTAATAAAATCATGAGCGGACTGCATGACCGAACGCCGGTTCAGCGGTTTGAGCCGATCACGTTTAGTGGCTCACTCATCGGTGCTGACATCAGTCACTTGGCTGATAACTGCCGATATATCGGTGACATGGTGGTTGATGAGCTAGAACCATGTTTGGTGTTTGATGCTGACAGCCGTTTGGCATCAGATACACCGCCGATGCTGAGTAATTACCTCGACACAGCGCTGTTGCAAGAATAGTAAAAACAAAGGAGGTCGCCTTGTGGTAACCTCCTTTTTGCTGTATTCTGTGGCACGATGCAAAACATACTCAATTGGCAATGGCTCACAGAACCGCTCCCTCAAGGAGATTTTTTTCTTGGTTTTGCACTGCTCATCTTCTGCATTCTGTGCCTTTTCGCTCGCAGCATTTTGTTGGGTTTTAGCAGCAAAAATAAGTATTGGAAAAAATCTGTTGGAAAGAAATATCGGTGTTTTTGGGGTATTGGTGCGGTTGGACTGTTTTTGGTGGCATCGCGTTTTGGCCAGGTAGAGTGGGTCAGCATGCGGTTGCTGCTGTTGCTGTGGGGTGCTGTTTCCTTTGTTTTAATTGGCATCGTCAAATGGCGAATTGTTCGAGATTTCTATAAGCGACAAGCATCTGTTGCGCGTGAGGCCAGCCGTCGATGAGTACCCTGCCAGCAGCGGTTTCAGATGCTATAGAGGCCCTTTCTGACCTGCAGGGAATTGGATCGCGCAGCGCCGAGCGGCTTGTTTTGACTTTGCTGCGGAACCAGTTTGGGCTTGATAAAAAGATAGGAAATGCGCTGATCGCCCTGAAAGAAAATGTGGCGGAGTGTGGCATTTGCTGTCATTTGTGCAATAAAACAGATGCTCCACAGTGTGGTTTGTGTTCTGATGCGTGCCGAGATGCAACGCGCATTTGTGTTGTGTCAGAGCCGTCCGACGTGATTGCGCTGGAGCGAACACATGCGTTTAAGGGGCTCTATCATGTGCTACATGGGGTGATAAGCCCGATGGATAGAGTGCGCCCAGAAGACCTGCGTATTGGGTCTTTTTTGGCACGAGTAAAAGCAGAAAATCCGTCTGAGCTCATTTTCGCTTTGCCGGCCAGCGTAGACGGTGAAACGACCACTTTATACTTAATAGAGCAAATAAAAAACAGCTTTGCAGGAACAATAACGCGCCTTGCGCGAGGCATTCCGAGTGGAGGAGACTTAGACTATTTAGACGCCGCGACGCTCAGCCAAGCGCTGACAGATAGACGATCGATATAGGCTTGTCAGGTATTTTTTTGTGCATATAATACGCACGTGCCCCCATAGTTTAATGGATAGAACAGCGCCCTTCTAAGGCGACGATCTAGGTTCGATTCCTGGTGGGGGTGCCACTTTAATCTGCCCTTATGTGTTCTGGGTTTAGTTTTTTGTGTAATATCACCTTTTGCAGTAGCTCAAGGCACTTGACCACTAGCGCCCGTTTTTCGTTCCGAAACTGGGGTTGCGCGCCCTCTAGTATGTTTAAGTACTTGACCGCATAGACCTTATCACGCGCCATAACTTGCTTCATTCGGCGGATGGTATTCCCTATTTTTCGCCACTTCAGGTCAGTTTTATCAGTGGCCTTCAGCGTTTTATAGTGCTCTAAAAGAGCCTCGTAAAGGGATCGAAATCGCTCTTTTGTGATGATTACTGGCATGCACTCAGTATATGGAAAAATGGTCAATTCCCTATAGTATTAGCTATTTTTTTGCTGCACAACTTTTCGACTGAGGTATAAAAAGGGCGTGTCGAGCAGCGCTACAATCACCTTAATCGCATATGTCGCGACTGCAACAGGCCAAAACAAATCAGGTGAAATAATGCCCTCGATCGGCAAAAACGCAAAGCCAGTCAGCCCCACAGCCG
Source organism: Candidatus Altimarinota bacterium (assembly GCA_020629095.1). Lineage (GTDB taxonomy): Bacteria > Patescibacteriota > Gracilibacteria > UBA4473 > UBA4473 > JAHDDZ01. The sequence continues at coordinate 5,448 of JAHDDZ010000036.1, forward strand.
TAAAAATGAGTGTGTCAAACAGCTGAGAAGTGAGCGTAGAAACGAGATTTCGCAACCAGAGTTTTCTTCCATTTGTCCAGTTTTTGAGCCGGTGAAATACAAAAATATCTATATTTTGGGCAATGATAAATGCCAGCAGTGATCCGATCAAAATGCGTGGAGTAATGCTGAAAAGTGTTTGTATAGCGGGCTGCGCGAAGTCTTCGCTGTTGGGCACGAAAGCCAACAGAAACTGGGTTGTGACGACAAACAGCACACTGGCCATGATACCAACGCGAACGGCCTTATATGCCTCTTTTTTTCCAAAATGCTCACTGATCATATCGGTTGACAGAAAGAGTACGCCATAGAGCACATTTCCGCCGGTGATCATAAACCCAAAGAGCGTAAATTGCTTGGTCACAAATATATTGAGCAGGACACTCAAAACAGCAATAAAGGCAAAGAGATAGGCCTTTCCGAGGCGAAGCGCACCAAGGCTAAATGCTGCCATGAGGATAAAAAAGAGGATGAAAAGTAGTTCGTTCATAGTGAAGAAAATGTATAATTATTGATTTTTACTAGTGGATCCAATGGGTCTTACTTTTAGAATTTACTAAGATGATATCTTAGTGTAGCTTTATTGATTTGCGGAGCATATAGGTCTCATATCCTTTGCCTTGCTTCTAAAGCATACTGAAACAATACAAAAAGTACACTATAAAAATAGGTGTCACTTTTTGGCTTGGAAGAGTGACAAAATATAAGAATCCCTTTCTTGTTTTTTTCTGGTCAAAATCACTTGCAAAAAGAATAGAATCTAACGAAAATCAAATCCTATTTGGTATCTACCAACGCATGAAACAACGAAAGCCCAAAACCATCGTCTTCATCGGCTTTATGCACAAGACAGAGACGATTACCGCTGCTCGAGAGGCAGGCTACAAAACGGTCTGTATCACCAAATTTCCAAAACCAGAGAAAGCCCAGAGCCATTTTGATGAAGTACTAGAAAAAGACGTGACGAATCTGGAAGAGCTTCAAGAGGTCATTCCGTATATCCGTGAACGGTATTTGGTGAAAAGTGTGATTACTAACTACGAGCGTTTTGTCGTGCCACGATCGTACTTTGCAGAGCATTTTGGGATTCCCTCCTGCAGCATTTACTCGGCGTGTTGCACCCGAAACAAAGCCATGCAGCGGCACTCTCTGTCGTTTATGAAAGAAAATATCCCGTACCGCATTGTGCGAAACCGAACCGAGGCTCTGTTGGCCTATGGCGAGCTGGGTCCAAAGGTGTTTCTTAAATCCATTAGCGGTGTTAAAAGCAAGCTCATTTTCGGAGTGGAGAGTGAGGATGAACTCTTGCGAGCGTACCGAGAGATGCTAGACGGGTGCCAGAACACGAATCAAGAGCTGTATGACCCACTAGAGTACTGCGAGTTTCAGTTTCAGTACCCCGACCCACGTACGACGTTTTTGGTGGAAAAAGC
>JAHDDZ010000037.1 GCA_020629095.1 Candidatus Altimarinota bacterium
GTCGCATTTGTGGCTTTGAATAGGCTGGCATATATAACTTTGATATATACATATTTATATCTATTTATTATGTCATTTATATCCATAGGTATAAGCTTTTAGTGCATTTTGTGTCCTAAAAGCTTATACTTTTGTCTTTCAAATGGAAACAAACAGTAAACAGCTGAAACCGGGCATTCCGGATTATTCACTTTAAAATATGTATATGGATCCGAAAGAAGACCCTACATATCAAGAGTTTTTAGACCTGCATGACAAAAACCTCTGTATAGAGTTTTTGATTGTAACAGGGCCATATTGGCGAGAAGCCATGAAAGCCTGCATGGAAAAAGATCTCAACTGCATTCGCTCTGGGCTTGCAGCTGCAAGCATGCCAGATACTGATTTTTTTGCTAAAAAGAAAATGTTCTTTCAAGCAATTAAGACTGAAGCAAATGCACGTTACTCCATTGGCGAAGTCTTTGGAAATCTCTTCTCGAGTATCAGTCTTACTGGCTGACGGGCTTGGAATTGGGACAATTTATTGTCCCCCAACCCCAAGTTCGTATAGGTATTTCGTGGAAAGACTACATTGACCTTTTTTCATTTCTGAGGACAATGAGTACATGAAAATAGGGATATTAGGCGGTGGCCAACTGGGTATGATGATGACGGAGGAAAGTGCTCACTTAAGCATTTCAGTGCAGCAGCTTGACCCGAACCCAGCTGCTCCGTGCAGCCGTTTTGAGGGTTTTCATGTAGGAGATGTAACTGAACCAGATGCTGTTTTTGCGTTTGGGAAAGACTTAGACATAGTGACTTATGAGTGGGAGCGCGTTAGCTTGGCCGGGCTGAAAAAGCTGGAAGCTGCTGGGGTGACGGTTTTCCCTCGGTCTAAGGTGCTGGAAATCATTCAGGATAAAGGCACTCAAAAGCAATTTTTAGATTCTATTTCTGTACCAAATGCGCCCTATTCGCTGTGGGAACCTGGCAAAGAGTTGCCGTCAAATACTCCTTTTCCGTGCATTCAAAAAGCGCGATTGGGCGGATATGACGGGCAGGGGGTGCAGGTAGTAAAAGACAGAAACGATCTGTGGCAGACCCCCAGCGTGATGGAGGTGAAGGTTAAAATAGAAAAGGAAATAGCTGTGCAGATTGCCCGGTCGAGCAATGGCGAAAGTGTAATATATGATGCAGTTGAAATGGTCTTTGATCCCGTTGGGAACCTTGTTACACAGCTGATTGCCCCAGCAAATATCTCCTCAGAAACACATAAAAAAGCACAGAAAATGACTCAAAAGATAGCTGAAAAGCTAGACTACATAGGGCTTTTAGCCGTTGAGTTTTTTATTGATACACAGGGAAGCTTGATCGTAAATGGGCTGGCTCCGCGGCCGCACAACAGCGGGCATCATACTATAGAAGCCTGTAAAACAAGCCAGTTTGAGAACCACATGCGGGCTGTCCTTGGTCGGTCACTTGGCTCTCCTGCTCTGCTTTTTGCGGCTGGTGGGATGATAAACCTCCTCGGCCAATCAACTGGTAAAGCGGCTCTTTCTGGCACTGAGCACATAGAAGAAAAGGCGAATGCGCACCTGCACTGGTATGGGAAAACAACTGCAAAACCATTGCGAAAAATGGGGCATATTACTGTGACTGGAAATGATATGACCGAGGTACAAAAAACTCTAGCTGTATTACAAGAAAAAGTGCGAGTTATTACTTCCTAAAAGGGCAGAACTGTGGTATAATCACGTGATGAGAAACGCTGTAGCCATAGGACTTTTGGGGCTTTTTCTTCCCTTTCTTGCATCTGCCCAGTCGGCCGAGCTTGACCTGGGAGCCTGTAGTGGTGCCCCGAGTCCTGATATTCAATATGGGGACCTGGCTGGTTGCTATAGCCAGTGCCTTGGGGCTCATTTGGGACTGCGGCGGCCAACAGATGCGACTGATGAAAATAGCACAACGTGCTATAATGTGCGCCAGCAAATGGAAGTTGTGCGGCCATATCAGGCAGTTGTGGCTGAGATAGAATCCCTTAATGAGCAGATTGATAGTATTACAGGATGGGATTCTGAAGCAAGAGCTGTGACCGCCGGAAAGCTCCAGGGGCAGATTGATGACAGTGCCGAGGTATTTTTCTCAAACCAAAATAAGAAGTGGACGGATTATATGAACCTGTGGATGGGAGCGTATTGTGACAAAGTGGGAGTAAGCTGCATTGGAGAAACTAAAAATGCTTTTGTGCAAGGAGATGATTATTTGGCACTGTTTCCAACACAGAGCCAAACAAGTACTGTTAACAAAGTCAAGGCCAGCACAACCTACACGGAAGAGATCATTCGGTATCGGCAAGATTTGTTTGAAACTGGTGGCGCACTGCGCAACACATGTTCGAACATTGGCACGATTGATGCCCAAGCTGCAGCCCTGCGGGATGGACAGATTGATGCTATTGGAAACAAGTTAGCAAATGAAGCGGCAACTGGTTTCGCTTCTGTTTCAGTTGAAGACTTTTTACAGCTGCAGCACGCAGTGCATGCGACTGCTTCACGCGCAGAGTTCTTGAAACGAAGTACTCTGGGCAACTGTAATAGTGCGACTATTCCATGTATAAACAGTGGCGGGGTACTGCCTGGCGAGCCAACCTGTGGCGCTGGGGTCACAAGTGACTCTGGGCGTGGAATGCGCTATTTGGTTGACCGGCTGCTGCCTGGCATTGCAAATGGGTTCTTATCTTTTACCATTGCCATGGCGGTCATCGCAGTCACCATTGGGGGGATTATGTATATCGCATCTGCCTTTAACCCAGAGCTACGTGACCGAGCCAAAAGAACCATTACCTATAGTGTCATCGGCATGATTATTGCTATGCTGGCCTACTTCATTGTGCGGTTTAGGTATCAACATCCTCATATGAGATATTATATAAATCTTTGCGCCTTTTTACTCCCCCTATTAACATGGGCAAGTACTGATCTGGGCACCACTATTCCAGAGATTCCAAAACACTTTAGTGTGCTTGATTATTCTGTAGACGTTAATGCATTTGTACAAAACAATCGAGACAACCTGGAAGAAATGTCTGCCTTTGTGCGGGGCATTAACAATAAACGAAGTGCTTATATAAACGCGGCAAATGGCGATGATCGCACCAGAGCCTATGATGAAATGCTGCAGTTGTGGAATACTGGTGCAAATGAGTATCTAGGTCAGCAAAAACAACTATTAGAAAAATGGAACTTATTTCAGTATAAATGCTTAGATATAAGCGCCTGTGAAGCCGCGCTGATAAATGCTGGAAGCGAGTACTCTGAGACGCTTCAAACACTACAAAAAAATAGAGGAATTGTTCTAGGAACGATGTATCAGTATGAAGAAATAGAGGCGCGTGTGAACCTAACGACCGAGGAATATACTGCCACTGGAAAGTCAGCCAGTGCCCCAGCTGGTGATTGGTGCACCTTTTTTCCTCTTTTTGGGGGATGCGATGGAGGGGCTGACGACAAACAAATTAACGGTGTTTGGACTGATAATACATCAGAGGCTGGATACATTAGCCTCATTCCACGATTAATTCGGTTTCTTGGGCGATTTGCCGGGTCTCTCATATTCCTTGCAATCATCTGGGTTGGCATCACTATGATCGTCCAAGGTGATAATGATGAAGCCATGGGAAACGCAAAGCAATACTTCCTCTATCTTGTCATAGGCGCGCTGGTTGTCAGCTTGGCCTACTCGATTATTCAGATTGTCTATAACTTTGTCCTCCAATGAAAAAGCTGTTTTTTGCTCTTTGTCTGCTTTTGTGGGGGGCAACTGCACAAGCAGAGCTGCTCTATGAGATTTCTCCGCCAAATCCGCGCATTGGAGAGCAGGTAAAAATTCTCATTTCAGATAGCGAAAGCAAATCGATTGATGGTGTTACCTGGCAGGTACAAAAGCCCAACTCTTCTCGATTGCCTTTGACCCTGTCTGGCGGCGCTGCAGGGCCCTGGAGTTATACTCCGCGGAGTGCTGGAAAGCACACGCTGATTGCCTCCGTGAATGGAGAAAATATCTTTATTCCAATTTCTGTCAGCACGGCTTTAACCCTCGACGACAGCATTGATAGGTTAACAGATGACCCATATCGGTCACTGCAAGGAACGGAAATAGACACTGCAAAACCGGCTCATCTGCCGACCATAAACGCTGATGGAGATGGCGCAAACGCCATTGTGCGGATATTAAAACGACTGGCTGATTTACTTATTTATGCAGCTGGAGCGATAGCTGTGCTGCTCGTAGTTATGGCGGGGCTTGGACTCGTTGAGTCATATGGAAACCCAGATGGCCTTGCTGAAGCAAAGCGGAGTATGCAGGGAATTGTCTTTGGGCTGTTACTGATGATGGTGTCCTATTTGATTGTAAAAACAGTCATTAATTTTGCATTCATCGGCGACACGGTTGCTGACCCCAAAACAGAGACCCAAGAATGCTTGGGTGAAACGGCGAGTATATTAAATGAGATACAAGCAAGCATATCAGAGGCAAACAGAGCCAAGCTGCAGGCGCAAATTGACATAGACGTAATAGCCCTATGGACTGATAGAGCTATTGACTTACAAAAGAACTTTACAAACAAAAGCTGGACAAGCAGCTGGAAAGACTGGGAGACCACCGAGTCTGACCTGAGTAAAACAGTCAGCAGCATGCAAGACCGCCAAACCACTGCTGTTACGACATATACGTCTTTGGCCAATGAAATTCAGAGCTATCAAGAACAACTCTCTGCGGCCAAAGCGAGCTGTATTACATTTAAAGACCCAGAGCTGATGAAGAGCCGAGCTGAGACACTGAAGTCAACTGTCAGCAGTCGGAACCTGTTAAGTGACGCAACCAACATAAAACAAAAAATGCAAACAGACGCGACCGACATCATTAACCTGTTTGAAAAGGTGGTTGGTGGCGCGTGCAAAGACGACCCAACACGCTCAAGCGGCGGTATTTTATATTATGAAACAAGTGGAGATAATAGCATCCGGCGATATAGCTGCGCCACCGATTGGGACGCTGATGGCGTGAGTAATGAGTTTGACTCAAATCCGCTCGACCCACTCAACTAAAATGAATATGCTGGGGGCATGAAAGACTTCCTCAGCCTATGTCAAAATCGCAGATCAGTGCATGATTTTTTGCCAGATGTAAGGATATCTGACGAGGAGTTTACAGCCATAATGGAGGCTGTCCGGCTTTCTCCATCGGGCTACAACGCGCAACCATGGCATTTTGTGCTGGTGCGCAAACCCGAGCGCGTGGCGCACATTCAGTCTATTGCCTTTGACCAAGCGCACCTGACGACTGCTGGAAATATCGTCATTGTGTGTGCTGACAAGCATTTTGCTGAAACTGATTTTGACAGGCTTTTAGCTGAAGGAAAGCTACGAAACATGAGCAAAGTGCAACTGGCTGACCTGGCAAATACCCTCAAAAAAGAGCGTTCAGATGAGCAATTAACCCTACGCGCTATTCGCAATGGGGCAATTGGCGCCGCCACTTTTCTCTATGCTGCAGCCGCAAAAGGCTGGGCAACCTGCCCGATGATGGGCTTCAGCCAGCGCCGAGTTATAGCCTACATAAATGCACCAGAGCGATTTGTGCCAGTGCTAATGATCGCTCTTGGCAAAGAAGACACAGCAAAAACTCCCCCACGACTACCACGAAAAGAGATAGCTGAAATTAGCTCCTACGAGTCATTTTGATCACTCTGCAACTGGTCTAACTCAACCTCAGACTTCAGCCGAGCGCGCTCTTGTGTGTCGTACAGAGTACGTACGTCATCTGGTTTTTCCTGTGCGAGCTTGGCAAACTGCTGTACCTCGTCTTTTAATATCACAATAATCTCATCCAGCTGCTGCTGGGTCATCAGCGGCAATCGGCTAGCAATCGTCTTTTTCTCTGTTTTACTCAGGCTCAGCGATCCCTCCAGCAGGGTCACAAAAGCCTCTCGGTCAAACGAGAGATGTGGGCAATTGGGCACAATCAAATAATGCTGACTCATGTCAGCATTATTCTACTCTCGTTTTGGGTTCTGCGCAAGCGCCTACTCTGCTTTCTTTTCTATCTTTGGTTTTGCAGCTGTTGCCGTTGGCATCGCTGTTATAGTAATAACAGACTGTGGTTGTCGGTGTCCATACTCCCGACGATATCGCTTTCGCGGATTCATTTTAAAAACACGCACTTTGTCTCCTTTTCCATTCTCAACTACTTCTGCCGTAACCGTTTTCCCGTCCACAAAAGGGGCCCCAATGATCACATTGCTTCCATCTTCTTTTGCCAACAACAAAACTGGCAATTTGATCTTATCTCCTATTTTTGTGTTTTTTTGAAGGTCAACCGTAAGGGTTTCTCCTTTGCTGACAATGGCTTGGTGGCCGCCGATTTGAACTACTGCAATCATGTGATTGGGATTATATCGCGATGCGTGGTGGGCGCAAATGCCACTTGAAACCAGTTCGCAGACAAAAGAAATGTAGCCCAAAAACACCCTATGTCAAGAAAAAAGACCATGCTGAGCATGGCCGTTTCTAGTTTTAAACACTTTACCCGACTGTAAACGGAATTCGTTGGAATTCACTTGCCGGAATATGCATTATGCCAGTGCTTGTTTTCAGAACTACTGCGGTTGCAGAGATCCGCTCTACTGTTCCGCTCAGGTCGTCTATCATCACAGATTGACCAGCTTTCAAAGCGCTCCGCAATTGATTTGCCGCCAATACATTTCCCATAGCGTCACGCCCACCAAGCCCTCCAGCTAGCGCTGCTGCCAACACAACTCCACCGATTATGAGTGTCAGATTAGCGGTCAAAATGCCAGTATCAAGCCCAACTGTGCTCATGGCAATGATGCCCATAAACAAGAAAATGAATCCGCTTGCCAGCTTTG
>JAHDDZ010000038.1 GCA_020629095.1 Candidatus Altimarinota bacterium
TTTTCATCTTCGTCTTGCCAATGAAAACCACGGCGCCTCGCTGTTTGTCAGTGGAAAGTACTCTTGGGCAAGCGTATCAGCATATGGAAATGGAGAATGCGCTGCCGGAAAGAACTCGCCCCACTCGCGCATTTCTTTCATGTGAGCGATGATTTTATCTTTCAGAGCATAGTATTCCTCCTTCGTATATTGCTTATTAAAAATGCAGTATTTCTTTTTTCGCAGCCCGACACAGCCAAAACAGTCAGTGCACCCAAAACACAATTCACAATACCACAGGTCGCTGCTGTCAAAAACATAAAGGCAAAAGTTGCAGCTGTATGTGTTGATCGTGCCAAGCGTTTCATAGCACAACTCCGACTTCACATAGTGGTTTGAGCAGTCCATCAGGTCTTTTACCCCCACACCCACTTGCACATGCTTGCAGTCCTCCCCTTTGTTAATGTCATAGCAGTCAGTGCACGCTTTTGCATTGCTAATGAAGTCTCCGCTGCACGCCTCACTGTTCATGATATTTGCATATTTATACACCCGCTCTTTTCGCATTTCAGCAAAAAGCTCATGTGCTTTTTCTAGGTGCTCGGGGGTACTCAGAACCTGCTCAACTCGTTTTTCATATTCTTCTTTTGTCAGCGGATTATTCATAAAATGATACTGCTTTCCAACTAAATTTGTACAGAGAAAACAGTTTTGGCATGACCGTACATTATCACAAAAAAAGCATTCAGCGGCATTTTGGCTATAATACACCCACTTACAATCATAGCAGTTTTCAAGTTGAAATCCTTCATAGATCAACTGGCTGTCATAAATATAGGCACTATCATACACATCAGAGGAGTTTTGCAGCAGCTTACCATACATACAATCTTCGCAGTACTCTGAGCTATTTATCAGGTAGCAATTACGACAATACCCGGTTCCAGAGGTGTAATCTGAGTTTTCGTTTTGAACCGTGACCACATTTGTCCGTGGGGTTGAAACCGAAAGCACATGAAACTGGTCAAAAAACGGCTGAGTAAAATCAAAATCTTGGCCAGATTCCATTGCGTCCCAATCATCACTCCACCATTCCTCTTGCGTATACACCAGCACATTTGCCTCTGGGCGATAGAGCCCGATGAGGTTTTTGCCCGATTTTGCACTCTTTGAGCGAAACAAGTGCCGCTCGTTTCTGTGGGCGGTTCGTCGTCGCATGCGCTCATCTGGGCACAGCGTGGGCACTGGAACGCCCATTCTTTCATAAAAAGCCAAATCAAATTCCGTCACTTCAAATTCAGTTCCAGAAGCGGCGCAAGTATATTTCATGGTTGCACTCTACCATACTATTCCAGAGCTTTCAAATATTCCACCTCACACAGCACTTTTTCATTTCTGTCAGGCGCATAGGTTGTCATAACTTCTGTGCCAGAAACAGCGCATTTTCGTTTATATAATTGCCGTTGATTCCTTAGTTTTATGCGCTCGATATGCCGCTGATCAGGGTGCTTTTGTGGTACTGGCAGCCCTGTTTTTTTATAAAACACCAATTCCGCCTTTTGGATTTTATAGTTTTTGCCCGTCACCTTGCACGCCAAAACATCATCGCAAATGGCATCTGAAACATCTGAAATACTTTCTAGAATGGTCACCGTTTGTGGCTGGTATTCTGTCCGATCTTGGTCTTTCCAACGCAAACCAGCAGCCTGCACCTTGCTTTGCATCAGCGGATAATACTCTTGCGCGATGGTTTCGTTGTATGCAAAAGGCGAAATTGACATCGGGAAAAACTGCCCCCACTCACCCGTTTCTTTCATGTGGGCGATGATTTTATCTTTCAGAGCATAGTACTCTTCTTTCGTATATTGCTTATTGAGTATGCAATAACTCCCCTTTTTAAGCCCCACACAGCCAAAGCAGTCATGGGTAGCGTTAAAACAAAAGTAGCTATAAAACATGTCAGAGACGTTATAGCAGTTCACACAGCCAAATGCGTTGGTCACTTCATATCCGACCGTCATGCAGTTGTAGCTCCCCATGACATTATATCCAAAAAAGCTGATATCGAGATTATTATAATTTCGGCCATCAATTGATTTCAAATCTATGCAATTGATGCTATCTTGCGTATTAACACAGGTATAGCAGTTTTCGCAGTTTTGGCACTGCATCAAATGGTCTCCGGTGCTGTTTTCGCACATCAGCTGGCGGCTCGCTTTGTGGGGCTGGGTGGCCTTAAAATCGAGAAAAAACTGAAGTAACTGCGCGTGGGTGTATTGCCCTAGTATGGCACTCACTTTTTCTTCATACTCGTCTTTTGTTAGCTGTTTATTATTAAAGCAATACTGCTTGTTGCGCATATTTGTGCACCCAAAGCAGTCTTTACACCCAATCAAACTGGCACCAAAAAGGCAGTCGCTGCAGCCCGTGCAGTCAAATAAATATTGAGAATTATAACATCGTATGCAGTCCATACACTGATAACACAACTCTGAATAGTCTGTGGCAACGCAGTCTACACAGTCTGTGCAGCTGTTAACGTAACTGCAATAGAGACAATCTCGATCATTATCTGCATTAAACGTCCAATAGCAGTTTTTGAGGTTCGCAGCTGCATTGCAATAGCCTGAGTTTTCCATCGTGCTCAGCTCGACTTCGAGCTGCGGGTGGGGCGTGGCATAAAGCACCTCGCGGAACTGATCAAAAAACGGCCGAGTAAAATCGTAGTCAATTCCATAGTCGCGCGTGTCCCATTTGTCACTCCACCAATAATCATTATGGTATGCCTTCACTTTGCTTTCTGGACTATACATAGTCAATATTCGCTTGCCCGTGGCAGCGCATTTCCCCCAATACAGCGATCGCTCATTTCGAAAAATAAACCGCTGGCGGTGCCGTTCCTCTGGACACATTGTGGGCATGGGAACACCTAGTTTACTACGCATATCCTGCTCGGCTTCGCTGATAGTAAAGCTCTTTCCAGTCGCAGTGCAGGTCTGTTTCATGCCTAAATTGTACCATAAATAGGCCTAATTGGTCTACCCTATCTGTTCCCAGAAATGCTTTTGGCTATAAACTTTATAAGGCGCATTTTCGGGTATTGTACTCAGCATAGACTCTCCGCTAAAGTCGCATTTTCGCTTGTAGAGCGTACGCTCATTTCGCAATGCCATGCGCTGCTTGTGCCGATATGCCGGACAATGGACTGGTAGCGGTAGCCCTTTTCGCTCATAGAACTTTAGCTCTTGATCCGTAATTAGGAATTCTTTACCGGTAGCGATGCATGTGTGAATAGTCTTGCCCATGTCTGGAATGGTTATGTGATCTGGAACAGTATTACTAATGGCTGGGTCTTCTTCCTTTGCAAACCGATGGCGTTCATATTCTGTTCCAAAGTAAATATCAAGGTTGTAATGCCCCGCAGCTACTAATTCATCTGTGGCCTTTCGTACCTTCAGGGCGTACTCATCTGGAGTGCATGACTGGTTCAAAAAGTGATACTGCTTGTGCTGCATATAAACACATCCAAAACAGTTCTTTAGACTTTTACTATAGGCACAAAACTGGCTATCAGTGCACAAGTCTGTGTGCAGCAAAAAATCACTATTATAGTTCAATGGGGCCTGCACGCAGTTGCTGCACATCTCTGCTTCAAAGCAAACAGTCATGTCAACACAGTCTGTGTTTCCGTTGCATTCTATGTTATAGAGGCAGTCTTCGCATGCAAATGCCTCAAAACACTGATAGCAGTTTTTGCTCTGGCTCATAGAGTCCCCCACGCAGTCCTCGCACTGCACCAAATGCAGGTTAAGCCGCGGTGCTGTTTTTTGCAATTCTTCAATCTTTTGACGGATTATTTCTTGTGCTTTTGGGCTTGTCTGATCCAACTCACCAACCAGTTTTTTATAGTCCTCTGGGCGGTACTGTTGATTAAAGATACAGTACTTTGCGCGGCGCAGGCCAATACACCCAAAGCAGTGCTCACAATTGTAACAGTCGGTGCAATACTGGCACTGGACACAGTGCGCACAATGCTGGCTGTGGTTGCAGTCGTAACACCCTACGCAATCGCTGCAGTTCAAGCACCACTGGCAGTCTACACAAAATGTAATATCGCTGCAGCTCGTGCACTTGCGACTATATCGGGCATAATACACATCTTCGCAATAAAACGTACAAAAACTATAATAGCAGTTTTTTGACTTCACGGCAGTATCAGCATAGGTGCTATTCTCACTCTGCACCTGCTTCACGTTGTACCGTGGCTGATCGAGTAGCAGCTGCCGAAAATCTTCTACGAAGCTCATCAACACCATTATACATTTATATCAGCGGCTCGTCAAAATCCTCCCCCACGTCCGTTTGCCACTTGCCCTCCTCCCATTGCTGAAGGATTTCCATGACCTCCTTTTTCGGTCTTGCAAAGTGCTTTCGGCTGCTTTCTATGCACGCTTTTGCGTGGTTCTCTGGTGGCATATGCATATCTAGCGTACGCGCAGAAAATGCCTCAGTCAGCTCCCCTTTTATGCTCATTTTGGTATATAACTCCCGCACCCCCAGATTGATGATATCTCTCGCGGCAAACCGCGGAGAGAACTCCTTTTCAAGGATTTCAGCGTCCTCTCCCCCGACCCGAAAACTCACAATCGACCCCACATTTCCAAAAACTGTCTTCCGAATATTATCACTCAACTGCCCCAAAAACTGATGGGCAATCGTCAAGTTTAGGCGATACTTCCGCGCCTCGCTGAGGATTTCATCAAACGTGTCCGTCGCAAAGTTTTGGAACTCATCGACATAAAAATAAAAATCCTCGCGCTGCTCTTCTGACGTGTCAGCACGACTCATCGCGGCCTGGTACACCTTTGTCACGATCATCGCCCCCAGCAGCGCGGCGTTCTCCTCGCCCAAAATCCCCTTCGAGACCTTTACTAAAAAGATCTTTTTGTTGTCCATAAAGTCCCGAATGTCGAGTTTATTATCGGGTTGCCCAACAATATTTCGTATCATATTTGTACTCACGAATTGCCCCACCTTGTTGAGCAAAGGCGTTATCGCCTCATTGTCAAACTTCTCTCTCCAGCCCGCAAACTCATTTACCCAGAAGTTTTTCACCACATTGTCTTCAATATTTCGCACAATTTCTTGCCGATAATTCTTATCCGTCAGCATCTTCATAATGCTCAAAATGGTCGTGCCAGGTGTGTCTAAAAGTGCAAGTGTGGTATACCGCAAAACGTGCTCCAGACGCGGGCTCCAACCAGCTCCAAACAGCTTTTTAAAGATCTCTATAAACCCAATCGTCACACGGATTTTCAGCTCTGGCTGCACGTTTTCAATCGGGTTAAAGCAGATCGGAAAGTCAAGATCGGCCGGATCAAAAACAATCACGTCCTTAATTCGCTCCTTTGGAATCATCTGCAAAATGTTATCAACCAAGTCACCATGAGGGTCGAGCACCCCAACTCCCTTACCTGCGTTGATGTCATTTTGTATGAGCAACTCAAGGAGTTTTGACTTCCCAGAACCGCTCTTTCCGACCGTATACAGATGCCGCCGCCGGTCGCTGCGATGGATACCAAACGGAATTTTTTGCCCATGAAAGTTCGTCTCGGCGAAGAACGAAATCATGGGGTCAGTTTTGTCGGTCGGCAGTGTCACTGGCGGCTCGCCCTTGCGGCTGACCACATGGATGATATTTGGCACTTCGTCTTCATTTGGTAGGTGAAAAAGCGTGCTCAACTCGGTCACATCAAGTCGCATTCCTTTCTCATTTTTTCCTTTCACAAAGCGGTTATACGCTACTTTTCCGGTTGTATTTTTGCCCGCTTTCAGTTGGTTTAAGTCGAGTGTATTATAGTTTTTGAGCGTACCCACCAACGCCGCCAAGCGCGCCTGGGCACGGGCGGCAGATTCATCTGATGTGGCGATCAACCGCAGTGAAACGTCAAAGAGGCGCTGCCCAATTTTGGTTTTCATGGCGTCTGTAAACACGCTGCGCTTCGTCTTTTTGAACCAATATTTTGGCCGAAATTTGTGCCGCATTCCGTCCATTTTCAGGCTCCAGTTACGCCGAAAATGGCTACCGCCGCTGTCAGAAACGGGCGTGCACACTACCTGCAGGCCCATGGTTTCACCGGGGCGCACTTTGCTCATGACCGCCAGAACCCCGCTTAAACTATCTCCTGTAAAAGTGTCATGGGTTTTAATGGGGTACAACCAGGACCGCAAAGTTTTTACATCTGTAGCGGCTGTGTTTTGATTGGGACTTATCGGCGACTGCTTTTGCAAAAACATCTCGCACTCCGGGAAAACTGCATAAAGCTGCCCCATAATGATATCCGCTGTGATAGCGTCTGCACTGAAAAAGAACCCAATATTGGCACCTTTTGCTAGCAGTTCAAACCGCATAGTCTTACCCTGCAGGGTCTGGTGTAGTTGCGTAAAAACCTCCTCAAACGCAGCAGCGGTCTTTGTGTTACTCGGGGGAATTTTAACAAGATAGCTGAGCATCAATTATAGTATACAGAAAGTGGGGTGTTTCTGCAATTTTGAACTCAACCAATTAAAAACAAAAAGCCCCTTTCGGGGCTTTTTTAGTACTCAAAAAAACTACTTGTTACTTTCAAATAGTTCTACAATTGCATCTTTGCTTTGCGCACCCAGGCTTTCACCAACTAGCTCTCCATTTTTAAAGAGCTTAAAAGCTGGTATGCTCATAACACCATACTCCATTGCCAATTCTTGGCTCTCGTCTACGTCTACTTTTACGATCTGGCAGTTGTCTGGAAGCTCTGAGGCAATTTCTTCCAGCACAGGAATCATTCCTTGGCAGGGTCCACACCAC
>JAHDDZ010000002.1:0-22744 GCA_020629095.1 Candidatus Altimarinota bacterium
TTCTGTTTCATCTTTCACCCCCCCAGCATCAGATATTTCAACTCCAAAATGGTCAAATTGCCCTCCGCGAAAGCAGCTAATTGCTCCGCTTGATTCATTAATTTTACTTGGGTTGATGGCTCTTTTTGACGACCAGTCATTGCTTGAAACATCAGAAATATCAAAAAACGGACAGTGCCACAGGGTCTGGTTTGCGGCGCTATCGCGGGCATTTCGAGTTAGCTCAAGGCACTGCTGGGTGAGATAAACCGCGGTGAGTCGATTTCGGTTGTCGGCAATCATCACCGTGCTGCTGCCCACCATGGTCACCGCAGCGCTGAGCGCACTCAGCAATAACGCCGTCGCAATGACAACCTCTATCAGTGTGATGCCGGGGACCATTTTTTTCATTGCTCAGCTGGGGTTTCATTTTCGTCTTCGTCCAAAACCGGTTCCACTAAACCAGTTAGCCCGTGAACCAGCAAAGATTCCTCCCCGCCCTCATTTTCGAGCTTTATAATAGCCTCATCTTCGGCTTCAAAAAAGACTTCGCAGCTGGGCATGGTGCCTGCCGGAGCAATGAAAACATCGCCATGTGGCGGTACATATCGCACATCGAAGTCCCCCAAGAGGGTGACGCCGGGCGCTTCGGCCTCCATACGTTCGGTATCTACATTTTCGCATTCTGTTGGGTCGCAGCTAATTTCATCTGTCAGCGGGTCGATGCCTTGTGGGCAGCTCCAAATCTGGATAAGCCCGCTCTCTGACCAACCTTGAACAATTCGCACATTGCGCGCAGACCGTGCGCCATTGCTGGCCTCAGCTAGTCGTGCGCTGATGATCTCACCAGCCTGGTCTATTCGAGACCGGTTTAAATATCCCTGAAAAGTGGGCACCGTCATTGACCCAAATAGCCCAACAATGACCATAACAATGATTAGCTCAACCAGCGTGAAGCCGTGTTTTTTGGGGTACATTGTTTTTATTATACAGAACTAAAGAGACTCTGCAGCTGAAAAATGGGGCTCAAAATGGCAAGTGCCATAAAGACCACGGCACCCCCAACAATAAGAATAATAACTGGCTCCAGTAATGTCGTGAGCCCTTTTAGCTGCGAATCAACTTCTTTTTGATATTGCTCCGCAGTTTTTTTCAGCACTTTTGGCATGTCGCCTGTTTGCTCACCAATTTCCATCACCTCCCCAAGGATTTCATCAAAAATCTTGTCACCTGAAAAGGCCGCGCTAATCGCCTCTCCATTTACTACTTTTTGCTTTACTCGAAAAATTCCTTGTGCGACAACCTTATTGGGCATCACCTCAGCAAGGATTTGTATTGCCTGATCAGCTGAAATGCCACTCTCTAGGAGTGTTGCAAGATTACTGCTTATACGCACCGTGTTGATGTTTTGAATGAGCTTTTTAATCAGCGGAATTCGCAAGATAAAGCCATCCCACTTCATCCGGCCAGCTGTAGTTTTGAGCCAATTTTGAAAGAGCATCCACCCCCCAACCAGCAAAACAAAGATCAAAATCCATCCTCTGTTTTTGCCCAAAAAATCACTGAGGCCAATGAGGAATTTGGTCGCGCCTGGCAGCTCTGAACCAAACTGGGCGAAGAGCGTCTGGAACTGTGGAACCACCAAGGTGAGCACCACACCACCAGCAATGACAATTGCGCCCATCACCGTTGCCGGATATGTCAGCGCACCTTTTACACGACTTTCGAGGTCAATGTTTTTTTGTATTTGGTCACTAATCGAGCTGAGTGTTTCTTCGATTTTTCCGGTCACCTCTCCACTATAAATCATCTTCACCTCGCTGTCGTTAAACACTTTTGGATATTTCGCCAGGGCGCGACTGAAACTCATCCCGCCCACTTTCATGTCGTGCACAACGGTCGAAATTACCCGTTTCATCCGTAGGTTTCGTGACCGATCAGCCAAAATTTCAAGGGCGCGGGTGAACTCAACGCCGCTGTTTACCAGCAGCTGCAGGCTATAGAAAAACAGCCCCTTTTCTTTTCCCTTCACCGGCGAATGGTCAATGAGCCAGTCATTTGCGCGCACAAAAACATTTTCGCGCCGACGGTCGGTCACCCCATAAATCACCTGTGTTGGCTTTTTAGTTTCTTTTGCTGTTCTTTTTATTGTATTAAAAAGTCCCATTTCTATGATCGATTAGAATAAGCAGAAACGGTCATGTTCACTGTCGCACGATTACTAGTTTCTACACTGCTTCGCTTTACATTGATAGTCTCAACAGCCATAAATCGGCGGCCATTTTCAAGCCCCGAAAGGAAATCTTTGAGTGTATTTATGTTCCCCTCGGCAACCAAACTGATGGTCAGCACGTCAGCTTTCAGCTCGCTATCTTCTCGTTCGTTAAAGCTCATTTGGGTTACCACAAATCCATTTGTTTGTGCAGCAGAATCAATCGCCCGAATCACGTCCGACTGCTCTTTGTTTCGGGGCACTTTGTCGAGCACCTCGTCTGGGCTTTCTTCGCTTACTTTTTCGGCTTCTTTCAGGTCGTTTAGCTTTTGTCTTGCTAGGTCAAGCTGTGTTGTGTTTGCAGAGATTTCCCCCTCCAAAACAGCAATATCCTCTCGCCAGGGCATTCCAACAAAGGCGCCTAGCAGCACTGCCATTAGTATAAAAACAATTTTCCACGTACTCATTATTGGTTTGTTAGGTAATGAAAGACCAGCTGAAACTGCACTTCATTTGCTTCAGCAGTATCGGCTTTTGTTCGGGTTGTGCGGCTCAGGCTGCCGCTTTGTCGATTTTCAATGATTGACTCTGCAAAAATTCCTCCTAGTAGGGAATCTTCTTGAATAGTATCAACCAGGCTTGCCACATCCGTATAATTTGGCGCACGACCAGTAATGAAAACCTGCTTACTTCGGTTTGTGCTATATCCTGTAAATCGCGTATTTCCGCTTTCCAGGTCCAGTAATCGATCTACTAATTTCGACCAAGTTACACTGCCTGGCTCTACTTTTCGGAGGATAGTTGCAGCAGCCAGCTGGTCTGATATATTTTCATTTTGTTGAATGCTCCGCATGCTTTCCTGCACATTCTCTATCGCCTGTTTCGCATCTGTCAGTTCGCCACCCAGCTTGGCTTTCTGCGTCCAGAGTAGGGCACACCACACCACAGCCGCAGCTAGTAATATAAAGGCAACAAGCCCCACAAGGCCAAATCGACTTTGTTTTTCAGTTGCAAATAATTCTTCGTTTCCGGTTGGGATTGTTTCTTCCATCATTTCATTATACCCGAAATAGCTCGACAAGTATACTCAATTTTTGTATCTTTGCCGCATATGCATACTTTTTCAACTGAGGACTTGGGCGCGGCAGCTTTGGCACGGGCAATTCTTCGATCAAATCCAAGTGCTTCCCTTTGTTTGCAAGTCGGAGGAGAAGCTGATAACAAGCTTCTTTCTCGCTTGTGGAGCGCAGCAATCAAAGCCTTTCCAGAGGCTGCGGTGCTTATAAATCAGCACAGCAAAGATGCATTGAATTGGGCAAAAAGGGAAAAAAGGGAGATTTTTTCTTCAGTTCTGCTAAAGGATTTTGCACAAGAGGGACTGGCCAATTCGGTTGAATTTCGGCGTTTGGCACGTAAGTTTTTACGTCCAGTGAAGCATGCAAACAAAAGAGAATTGATAGTTATAGAGACGGTCTTGTGCGATAAATCAGCTCTAAAAGTCTTGAGGCATATTGCCGGTAGCCAGCTGCAGATTATACCTGCAACGACGTTTCTGGATATAAATGACCTAGAGATTGATATAGACGGCGGTCAACAGCTTTTGGTGAAAACAAAATATGACCCGAAGTGGACGCAAAGAAGAGTGCAAGAAATGACTGGTTTTATGCCCAAAATGGAAAATGTGATGGCTTTACAATCATAGTTTTTGGGCTATAAATATAGCATAATCTTCTTATTTTATGCAGTCATTTTATTTTTTTGGAAACGGTCAAGCAGACGGCAGCGCAGCAGATAAAAATATTCTAGGTGGAAAAGGGGCAAACCTCGCAGAAATGAGCCGAATTGGGTTGCCAGTTCCAGCTGGTTTTACAATCCCTACATCGGCCTGTATGGAGTATTATAGAAATAATGAGCATATGCCGCAAGCGGTTGAAACGGGTCTAGCAGAAGCTGTGTCGCAAATAGAGCAAATGACAGGAAAGCAGTTTGGGGGGGCGCAAAATCCACTTCTTTTGAGTGTGCGGTCTGGCGCGGCGGTGAGCATGCCGGGGATGATGGACACGATTTTAAATCTAGGGCTGAATGACAAAACAGTCGAGGCGTTGGCGCACAAATCGGGCAGTGCTCGATTTGCATATGACAGCTATCGTCGGTTCATCCAGATGTATGCGAATGTAGTTTTGGGGCTCAATATGAGCGCTTTTGAGCACGAGCTGGAAGTGATAAAAGAGGCGAACAATTTGGCATCAGACACTGATCTGACAGCAGAGCAGCTGATGTTAGTTGTAGAGCGGTATAAAGCAAAATTGCTCGAGCTGGGCGGGGTTTTTCCGCAGGACCCAATTGCCCAATTACGGGCGGCAATCGATGCAGTTTTTGGAAGCTGGATGAATGACCGAGCCGTAACGTATAGAAGAATCCAGCACCTGAGTGATGCTATGGGAACGGCTGTGACAGTGCAGGCGATGGTCTTTGGGAATATGGGCGAAACATCTGGTACGGGCGTGGCGTTTACGCGAAACCCGTCAACGGGTGAAAATGTTTTCTTTGGAGAGTTTTTGCTTAACGCCCAGGGCGAAGACGTGGTTGCAGGCATCCGTACTCCGCAGCCACTGACCCAAACGGAGGATAGTTTGGAGCGGTTAATGCCATCAGTTTTTGCGCAGCTAAACCAGTTGCAGCAGCAGCTAGAGGGGCACTATGGGGATATGCAGGATATTGAATTTACCATCGAAGAGGGCGAGCTGTATTTGCTGCAAACCCGCACCGGAAAGCGCACGGCAGCCGCCATGGTGCGCATTGGGGTCGATATGGTGCAGGAGGGAATCATAAGTACAAAAGAGTGCATTGGCCGCATGGACGCCGAGAAGCTGGATGAGTTGATGCACCCGACTATTCCAGCGAGTGTGGCCTATGTGCCAATCGGGAGGGGCCTGCCAGCAAGCCCTGGTGTTGCCTGTGGGCAAGTAGTTTTTGATGCTGACACGGCTGAGGAAATGGCTACGATTGGTCACCCAGTCATCTTGGTTCGGGTCGAGACCAGCCCAGAAGATATCAATGGAATGCACTCAGCTGAGGGGGTTTTGACCGCGAGGGGCGGTATGACCAGCCATGCGGCCGTTGTGGCTCGTGGCATGGGAAAATGTTGCGTTTCGGGGTGTCCAGATTTATTGGTGGATTATGCCGAGCAAGAAATGACGCTGCAGCAGCCAGATGGAGCCCGAAAAGTGATACGAAAAGGAGATTGGTTGACGCTCAGTGGGTCAACGGGCGAGGTGATCGAGGGACGAGTAGAAACAGCGCCACCGAGCATCGACGATGCATTTTTGCAGGTCCTGACCTGGGCGGATGAAATCCGAACCCTAAAAGTGCGAACCAACGCAGACACCGCAGAAAGCGCGAAAAGAGCTCGTGAGTTTGGAGCTGAGGGAATTGGACTCTGCCGCACAGAGCATATGTTTTTTGACGAAATGCGAATCCGGCATATGCGGTCGATGATCTTGGCCGAGACAAAGGACGAACGTGTGCAGGCGCTTGAGAAGCTGCTGCCATATCAGCAATCTGACTTTGAAGGGATTTTTACTGCTATGGATGGATTACCAGTTACAGTGAGGCTTCTTGACCCGCCATTGCACGAGTTTTTGCCGGAGTCAGAAGCGGAAATAAAACTCATTGCAGAGGAGTTGGGCGTGAGTGTGGGGAAGATAAAAGATAGAATTCATGCGCTGGACGAGCAAAACCCGATGCTCGGAATGCGTGGTTGTCGGCTTGGAAACACCATGCCAGAACTGACAGAAATGCAGGTGCGTGCGCTTATGCAGGGGGCAATTATCTGCGCCAAGAAAGGCATTTCTGTGCTGCCAGAGATCATGGTTCCGCTAGTTGGTCATGTCAAAGAACTGCAAGCCCAAAAGGAGCTGATTACGCAGGTTGCGAATTCAGTCATGGAGGAGCAGGGGCACTCAATTTCGTATATAATTGGGACGATGATCGAGCTGCCGCGGGCATGCATGATAGCCGACGAGATTGCCGAGTACGCCGATTTTTTCAGCTTCGGAACGAACGACTTAACCCAGACCACGCTTGGGTTTAGTCGCGACGACAGTGGAAAGTTTTTAGATGAATACATCAAAACCGGTATTTTAGAATATGACCCATTCATTCGGCTTGACATAAAGGGCGTTGGCGGGTTGATGAAAATGGCAATAGAAAAAGGAAAACAGACAAACAGCCGCATCAAAACGGGTATCTGTGGCGAGCACGGAGGCGATCCTGCCTCTATCATTTTTTGCCAAAAGGCCGGTCTTGACTACGTCAGCCCCAGCCCATATCGGGTTCCGGTGGCACGGGTCGCAGCGGCGAAGGCGGAACTTGACAATCCCTCTACATGAAATATTTTCGACAAGGCGTTCTCATTCGAAACATTGCCCTAGTGGTAATCACAGCGCTGCTCTATCCGAGCATCCAGCAGGAACTGGTAGCTGTTCCAGCTGACACGCTGCAGACGCTTTTGTTGTTTGTTGGCCTTATCATTGTGGTGCCTCTTTTTGGCTGGTATGAGTTTTCCTATAGAGATTTTAAGCTGCAAAGTGCGCGGCACACGTGGCTGAGCCATTTGTTTATTTTCCCGCTTGGGCTTGCTGTTTTACTTCTTCTGAGTATGATTGATATCCTCTTTGTGCTGCTGGTGGGGGACATCTTTTTGTTTCGACTAGTTTTGCTACTCATTGCTTTCAGCACGCTTGTGTATGATATTTGGGATAGCCTTAAAATCCTCAAATGAGTCATCTGCCAGTAAACTGGCGCTCGTTACTCAGCAGCAAAAACGCATTGTGTCACCTAGAAAATGCAGAAAAAAAGGTCGCTGCAGAACGAAAAAGAGTAGTTGTTTTTCCGTCAAAAAAACAAGTTTTAAAGGCATTTCATTTGTGTCCATTTCACGCACTGCAGGTGGTCATCTTGGGGCAAGACCCATACCACAAAAAAGGACAAGCGCACGGGCTTTCTTTTAGTGTGCCAGAGGGCATATCGTCACCACCCAGTTTGAGAAATATCCAAAAGGAGTTAGCACGGGAATATGGCAAAGTACCTCGATACACAAACCTGTCTGGAGTTGCGGCGCAGGGCGTCTTGTGGCTCAATGCCACACTGACGGTGCAAGAGGGAATAGCTGCCAGTCATCAGGCTTTGGGGTGGGAGCTGTTTACAGACAGTGTTATTTCTGCCATAAGCCAGCAAAAAAAGGGAATTGTTTTTTGCCTTTGGGGAAAGATTGCGCAGTCCAAAAAGAAGCTGATTGATGCAAGCCGGCACCTGGTTTTAGAGGCACCACACCCAAGTCCACTTTCGGCCTATCGGGGCTTTTTGGGTTGTGGGCATTTTCAGCAATGTAATGAGTGGATAGTAAAAAACGGCGGTAGCCCAGTCGACTGGTTCGCACCGCCTTTTGGTTGCATCTGATGCCGGAACCATTATGGTAGCACCATGCACATGATAGACACGCACGCGCACTACTACTTTGATGCATTTGATGCGGACTTGCCTGCAGTGGTCGCGGCAGACACAGCGGCTGGTGTGCGGCACGCAGTACAAATTGGGTGCGATGAAACGAGTTCACTGGCCGCGATTCGCCTAGCGCAGCAGCACGAGTCGTTGCACGCCACGGTCGGCCTGCACCCGATGGATGTTGATTTTGTGGGAAAAGCCCCGAGGGAGTATCAAATCACAGCCGACTACGCCGCAAAAGCCGGCAACCACGAGCAGCTGTGGGAGGTGTTTGATGCAATGATTGCAGCCAATCGCGAGCACATTGTAGGCATTGGCGAGACTGGATTTGATCGGCATTATGTTGACACTCCAGAACTGATTCAGCTTCAGCAGAATTGCTTTTTGGCGCACTTACATTTGTGCGAAAAGCATGATCTACCTGTGATAATTCATAGTCGTGACGCAACACCGCAACTGCGGAAGTTTTTGCAGACGCATATGCCAAAGGGAAAGTATCGCGGAGTGGTGCACTGCTGGAGCGAAGACGGCGCCTTTGCGCAGGAAATTGTGCATGACCACGGACTAATGATTGGAGTTGGTGGTGTAGCGACATATGGAGCTGCTGGAGGCATTCGTGATGCTATTTCAAGCGTGCCAATCGAAGCTCTTTTAACCGAAACAGATGCGCCCTATTTGGTGCCAAATGGGTATCGAAAAAGAGGAAAAAAGCGATGCCAAAGTGCAATGATGGATGAAATAGTGCAGCTTATTTCTGAGTTAAAAAACATGCCAGTAAATGAGTGTGCAGCGCAATTGTACGCAAACGGATGCGCCTTTTATGGGCTAGAGGTATGAGTCGAAAATATGCCGAAAGCGAAGTGCCAGAAGGATTTTTAGTCGGAAAGAAAATAGCAATTTTGGGCTATGGCAAGCAAGGAAGGGCACAGGCGCATTTGTTAAAAAAAGCAGGCGCAGACATAAAAATTGGAGCACGAAAAGGTTTTTCCGCAGAGGCTGCCAGGGCAGATAGATTTACTGTTTTACCCTTTTCAGAAGCGGCACAGTGGGCAGATATAATTCATTTTTTATTACCTGATCCGGCACACAAAAGTGTTTTTAAGGACCACATAAATCCCCATTTAAAAACAGGAAAAACGCTTTGTTTTAGTCATGGACTTTCCGTTGGCTGGGGGGACATCTCTGTACCAAAAGATATTGGTTGCATTCTTATTACACCCAAGGCGACCGGCGCAAAGCTGCTGCAGCAGCATGAATCTGGAGGTGGATGTATTACGCTTGTGGGTGTATACAGTGCCCCAATCGGCACCGAGTTGCAACTAGCACTAGCCATGGCACAGGCATTGGGTGGCTTTCGCGAGGGGGTCTATGAAACAACTTTTCGTGCAGAGGCAAGTGCTAATCTATTTGCTGAGCAGGCCGTGCTCTGTGGTGGCATGACGGAGCTGGTGAAGGCTGGGTTCAAGACCTTGATAGATGCTGGGTACCCACCGGCCGTTGCCTACGCTGAGTGCGTTCGGGACCTAAAATTAACCGTAGATTTGTTGGCCTCAGGGGGGCTTTCTTGCCTGTGGGAAAGCATCAGCACAACAGCTGCTTATGGCGGAATGACAGCGGGAAAGCGTATAATTGACTCATCAGTGCAGGGGCGAATGAAGGATTTGTTGAATGATATTGAGCAAGGGGGCTTTGCTCAAAAATGGCTGACAGACGGTGTACAAAATGAGTTTGAGCAGTTGCTAAAAGTCGAAAAAAGCCACCCAATCGAGGTGACCCATGCGGAAATTAATAGCCCGCAAAAGCCATGAATAAGAAAGAAATTGGCGTTGTCTTGGGGCGGTTTTCACCACTGCACAAGGGGCACGAGGCGCTTATTGGCGCACTTATTAAAAAACACAAAATAGCACATTCACTGGTCTTCATTGGTTCGTCAGAGGCAAACACAGACGGGCGCACGCCGTACTCATTTCAAACTCGAAAAGATATGGTGCAGCAGCGGTTCCCTGGCATTTTGGTGCTGCCATTGCCAGATATCGGCGTAACTGAGAATGATTTTAAAATGACGAACGGGAAATGGCTTGACCAAATTTCTGCAATAGAAACTAAAATGCAGGCACAATTTGTGTTTTATGGAGGGAGTCAAAATGACCTAAAATACCTAGCAGAGCGGTTTAAAATAGCGGTGTTGGTTGATCGAAAAAGCATCCCGATAACAGCCACCGGAGTACGTTCAGACATTGCAAATAGAGTTGAAATAGATGAAAAAGTGCATGCGGATATTATTCCTTCGGCAACAAAAAAAATAGGGGAAATGCCGCAACAGTAAAATGAATTTGTGGCTCCCGGGGTCGGGTTCGAACCGACGGCCAATTGGTTAACAGCCAATTGCTCTACCACTGAGCTACCCGGGAGAATGCCCCTTTTTAAGCACTATAATCTCTCTGGACGTATACGCCCCATCCCGAGCGTACACATACGATTTGCGCGAACCAAAAAGAGCCACAGGAGCATAGCCAAGTCGGTCTGCCAATGCAAATATTTTTTCAGAAATAGACCGATTTCTCCCTCGGATTTGGTGCACCGGCAGACACAAAGCGATTGTATGAATTTGCCCTTTGGCCATCTCTGGAAGAGCTTTATGCCACATGGCGATGACATCCAAAAGCGTTTTCTCAGACTGGCGATCTGTTGGGGCTGCCGCAAAGTTATGCCCCAACCAACCCTCTGTGGCAATGACTCCAGCCATTTTCTGATACTTTAGCTGAGTTGCATCCGCTGTAATAAACTTCACGGCGCCGTGGTCATACCGAAATTTTTCACTCAAGAATGTATTATTGGCCTGGGCACCAGTAACTCGCTCTGGGGCTATGTCGCTCCCATGCGTTCTATATCCCATTATAGCAGCCTCAATAGAAATGGTCCCTGACCCACAAAATGGGTCAATTATGGCATCATCACTTTTTGGCTTAGAAAGGTTAATAAGTATCTGCGCCAGCTTTGGGGGGAGCATTCCCATGTGTGCATCACGAAAAGGCTTTTGTCGGTCTCGCAGCGTATAATTTCGGATATTTTGTATTGCTTTTGTGCGAGCGACCAGCACCTCACCTCCCAGCTTCCACAGCATAAAATCTGCTCCTTTTTTTAGTATTTTATCACGAAAGAGTCGACCAGTTGTGATGGATCCACCATCTCCATTTGCTCGTTTTATGGTTAATCGCGAACCTTTTTTAACTCCCTCCAGTAGTAATTTTACAGCCTTTCTGTCAACCCCAAAACCAGAGACTGCCAGCTGAAATGTATGCTCTCTGCTTTCTGTCTTTAGTTCATCTACAACGGCTGCCTGGGCTGCTGCCATTTCATGAAAAACGCCCAACACGCTAGCGATTCGCTGCGTGCCCCCAAGCCGGTTTAAAAAGAGCTGCTCTGGCTTTTGTGGTAGGCCTCTGGGGTTTTTGATTCGCAGGTCACCAACCAGAGCCAAGCCCATTCGCTCATCTGTTTGCAGTACGGTGCAGCAGGTTTTAAGCTCTGCTACAGAAAGCGCAAAATGCGCCCCCAGTTGCACCATGTGTGGGGTTTTTATCCAATCCATTTTTCATATAAATATTCATTGTACCATACGCCCTCGTGTCCAATTTCCCGCTTCAGTAGACCAACTTGGCGGTACCCCATTTTTTCATAGAGTTGAGCCGCCGGGTTGTCCTCCATCACAAATAGCTTCATTTTAAGGATCTCATATTGCTCTTTCAGCACCGCTTCTAGTTTTATCATAAGCTGCTTTCCAATACCCTTTCCGCGCTGGCTGTTTGCCACAAAAAGTGACCCGATATCTGCAATGTGGCGGAGTTTTTCATTTTTTGGTTTCCACTGCGCACGCACCATGCCAACTGGTTGACCGTCTTCCACCACCATTAGCGTACAGATATGCGGCTGTTGCAGGAGCTCTTGCCAGGCTTCATCTGTTCGGCTTTCTGCTTCTTCTATAGTAACCGCAAACGCCTGAGGATTCTCTGCCAGAGCCTGAAGTCGCAGCTCTTTATAGGCCTGCCAGTCGGCAGGGGCAACTTTTGAAAATATCATGCAAAATAATTAATTCCACCACGGAAGAAATCAAGACCTCGATTTGGGGTTTGCGCGCTTTTTCGCACGTGGCCAATGGCTCTTTCTGGGTGTGCCATCATTCCAAAAATCTGCCCAGTTTCATCAGAGACTCCAGCAATCCCCATTGCTGATCCATTTATATTTTCCGTGTACTGCAGACCAATTTGGCCATTTTTAACGAGTTGATTTATTTGCTCGTTTGAGGCAATGAATCGCCCTTCTCCATGGGCAATCGGAATTGTTATTTTTTCATCAAGCGCAAAAGCCGAAAGCCAAGGGGAGAGCCGGCTTTTGACTGCATGCCCAGTATCTCCGCTTATAAAATGCCCACAAGTATTCCAGGCCAAAGTGGGGGCATTTTCATCTTGCAATGCAATTTTTCCATATGGCAACAGCCCACTTTTCATGAGCGCCTGAAACCCATTGCAGACGCCGAGCACAAGTCCGCCACGAGATAAAAGCCCTTGTACTGCGGCCTTCACAGCCTCATTTCGCAGCACATTTGCAATAAATTTTGCAGACCCCGCTGGTTGATCTCCTGCACTAAAACCACCAGAAAGCATCAAGATTTCACTTTGAGAAATGCCCTGCACAATAGCAGAAAGCGTTTCTGTGGTTGTTTCTTTTGACTGATTATTAAATGGCAAAATGCTTGGAATGCCACCAGCGAGCTCAAATGCACGAGCGGTTTCATATTCACAATTTGTGCCAAGGAAAAGCGGCAAAAAGACCTTTGGGGATGTGCCTATTGGGCTTGCAATTTGGAGTGTTGAAATGTCATTCACACTAATTTCTTGCGGCTTTTCCCCTTTTATTATTTTTCCAAAAGTCACCTCAAGCGGCTGCTCCCACGCATCTCTTAGGGCGATTACTGACTCATTTTTATTTCCTATTTGTAGCACCCCACTGTCATTTGTTCGCCCAAGTATAGTCGCTCCAGCAGGAGCTTTCCCTGTTCCGATGAATCCACCATAGGCAGCGGCATGCAGTGCCTCGTGCGCCTCTATTTTTGCGCCCAACAGATTACCAAAAAGCAAGTGACAAAGTCCAACAAAAGCTCCTCCAGCCTCAATCGGCCGGATGGCTGAAACATGTCCTGAGGCTATAAGCGAATGGACTTCTGCAAATTGCTTCCTAAGGGAATTCCACTCTGGCAGGCCGCTTTTGCTCATTTGAGGCAACAGCATCCAGATTGATTCATCTGCTTTTTGTGCGTATCCCAGTGGCACTTGTGTGGCCTCTGTGTGACCCACAGCAAAGCTGACAAGCGTGGGTGGCACGTCAATTCGCTGGCTTTGCGCACTATCAAAATACGTTCCACTCATACTATCCTTCCCGCCTATTGCTGGTGTGTTTAGGCCATCTTGTGCGGTATATGCTCCAAGTTGCGCCGCCAGTGGTATTCCCCAGCGGGCAGGATCTGTGCCAAGAGATGCAAAGTAGTTTTGCAAGCTGATTCGAATTTTGTCTGGGTTTGCACCAGCTGCCACAACAGCAGCAGCACTTTGAACCACCGCAAGTGCACCTCCGACGAATGGATCTGCATCTGAGAGCTGTGCGTCATATCCAGCTGCGATGATGCCAACTGTACTAGCTCCCGTTGCTGGAAAGACCCCCACGGCAGCTACTGATGGGCTTGCCTGCGACTTTCCGTCATACGGGCTGATGACCGTGCCAGCCCCCACACAGTGGTCAAATCTCTGTTGCACTGGCTTTTTACTGCATATGTTTTTATCCTGCAAAATCGCAAACCAATCTTGCTCTATCTCCTTTACTGGTTCAGAAGCAATAGAAAGTGATGCTGACTGCGTTGCATTTGACCAACCTTCCATGATGTCTCGTGGGATTTCTGCCACCGTTTCACCCTCTTTTACAATCCGTAAAGTAGGCTCCGCAATCACGATTCCAACCTGGGCGCATGGCACATTTTCAGTAGCAGAAAGAGCCGCTACAGATGGAACATCTGCTGCAGAAACACATACAAACATCCGTTCTTGGCTTTCACTAAGGGCAATTTCTGTTGGCGTCAGCCCCTCATATTTCAGTGGTACGGCGTCTAGCGAAATATCAACCCCATCGGCCATTTCTCCAACCGCATTTGCAATACCACCAGCGCCCCCGTCATTGCACTTTTTTATGCACTTTTTAAAGGCAGGATTTCGAAACAGCCGCATCAAAAACCTTTCTGCAGGCGGGTTTCCTTTTTGTACTTCAGCACCAGCATTCTGCACACTTTTTTCGTCTTGGGCTTTACTGCTTCCGGTTGCACCCCCAATTCCGTCACGGCCAGTCGCTCCGCCAAGAAGCAAGATGACATCGCCCACAAGAGGCGCTTCTCGGCGCACTTCGTCGGCCGGTGTTGCCCCAGCTACGCAGCCTGCGCAAAATCGCTTTGCCCGATATCCCTCGTGCACCGCCATGTAATTTTTCAAAGTTGGCACCCCAATTTGGTTTCCATAGCCAGCAAAACCGTCTGTTGCTTCGCGGTTTATCTGCCGCTGAGAGATCTTTCCGGCAATAGTTTCTGTGTTGTCTGGGTCGCCAGTTCCGATATATCGAACCCCCATAAAGATGTAACTTCGGCCACTGAGTGGGTCACGGATGCAACCGCCAAGTGCCGTGCTGGCACCGCCATAGGGGCTAATCTCGGTCGGGTGATTGTGCGTTTCGTTCTTAAACTGAAAGAGCCAGTCTTCCGTGCGGCCATTGGCAAAGTTGACTGGAACGTGCACACTAGCTGCATTGATTTCATCACATGTATCAATATCATCAAGTAATCCTTTCTTCTTGGCCACACGAGCAGCTGCAGTCGCAATATCCATAAGGCTCACGGGCTTTGTGCGACCCACCATTTTGCGCCCCTCCATATATAATTTTAGTGCATCATATAGCGCCTGGTCTCGTGTGCTTTTCATGTCAGCGGCAAGCAGTTTTCCATCCTTTAGCACTGCCTGTCCGGTAATATCAATCTGCTTCAGCTCTGTCAAAAATGTCGTATGGCGGCAGTGATCTGACCAATACATATCTAAGATCTTCAGCTCGCTGATGCGTGGATCGCGCCCGAGTTTTGTGAAATGAGATTGCGTTTGAAGGAGGTCAGACAGGTTCATAGCGAGTCCCAAATTCTTTCCAATAGCGAGCAAATCAGTTTCTGAGAGTGACAAAAATCTATCTAAAAAAGCCATATCAGGGTCACTCGTCGGAGCAGTTTCAAACTCAAAAGTGCCAAAATCATGAATCGCCCCAACTCGCGAATCAAGCGGATTCACCAATGCTTTTTTGATGGCCGTCTTTCCAGCTCCACCTATTTTCCCTTCAAATAAATACACATCCGCACTTTTGCACTGTGGTGTAGTACCTGAGAGTAGCGCCGTGCACTTTGCGGCAAAATCAGCCCGCTGGTCATATTGTCCAGGAAGTGGCTCAACAATGCAAACCCAGCCTGGAAAGGTATCTAGATCAGCAACAGAAAAGACCTCATCAATAGGCGGCTCTGATAGCACACTCGACACTACCAGCGATTTATCAAAAGCTGTTTCCCTTGAAAGGGCATATAGCGTCCCTTTTCGCACAGCCGAAACGCCATGCGCTGCAAAGGTTTCTTGGAGCTCCTTTGCATGCGTGTCATGTTCAACCCGAGGAAAGACAGCGCATGTGAGTGTATTCATTTGGTGCTTCAATAACGATTTAATACTATATATTTCTAGCGCTCTCGCAAGGTATCTTCTGGCTTTTTTTCTCTGTATCATGTATAATAACTGGTGATGTTGCTTCTTTCCTCTGCTTCGTTTCCGCGCTATGGCCTAGAGCGCTTCTTTGCCTTTGCAAAAGAAATTGGTTTTGAGGGCGTTGAAATCACCATAAATCGTAATTTTGACACACAAAACCCAGACTACTTGTGGAAGCTCAGCGAAGAGTATGATATGCCCATTCGGTCATTTAGTCTGCCAGACACCGCTCCAGAAGGAGTGCTGGAGGCTTTTCAAAAAACAGTAAAAGAGTTTCCAGGAGCGCACTTAAACCTTAGCAGCCCAGAGCTTTTTGGCTATAAATATAAAGCATGGTTGAAAGAAATTGCACCAAAGCTAGCGAAAAAATATCACTTAAAGTTAAATCGCAGAAATGCAGAGGTGAAGACACTTTTGGGCTTCATTCCGCTGCGTACAGAAAATAGTCTTTTTAGCCTCAAATCTGCTGGAGCTGTTAGTCTCGATTTGGCTGCGCTGGGCACAAGTGGCCAAGAAATAATGCGTTCGATTGGGTATGTTGGTGGAAAACTGCGGCATGTGTACCTCAGTAATGTGCATAAGGGAAGGCCATATGCTCCACTTGACATGGGCTCATTACCGCTTGAGAGCGCCTTGACAAAGCTGGCACAAAACCAATTTGAAGGAGATTTTACGCTCAAAATTCACCCAAAAATGCTGCAAGAAGGAAAAGAAGAACGGATGCGTGAAGTGCTGCAGCAGAGCAAAAAATTCTACGATGTATACTTTACGCAAGTAGCGAAAAAATAATTACTGTTAACAAAAAAGCCCCTTCCAGGGCTTTTTTTGTTAACAAGCATTCTTGAACTATGCCAACTCAACTGTTGCTCCAGCTTCTTCAAATTTCTTTTTCATTTCTTCTGCTTCTTCTGTTTTCACAGCCTCTTTGATTGTTCCACCGCTTTCAGCGAGTGTTTTGGCTTCGCCTAGACCAAGACCAGTAATTTCTCGAATTACTTTAATAGTCGCGATCTTTTTCGCGCCACAATCTTTCAGCACTACGTCATATGCTGACTTAGCTTCCTCTTCCTCTGCTGCGGCGCCACCACCTGCTGCTGCGACTGCAACTGGTGCAGCTGCGCTAATTCCGTACTTCTCTTCGAAGTATTTAGCAACATTATTTGCTTCAATTACTGTCAACTTCTCAATAGCGTCAACAACTGATTGCTCAGATTTTCCAAGCTCCACGGTTACGGTATTTTCTTCCGTCATAGGTAAAAAGGTTATAAAAGGTTTTTTATGATGTAAATTTCTCTGCTTGGTCCAAAACGCGCGTCACCTTTGTCAGGCCGCTATTAAGAATACCATGCAGTTTTTGTGGTCCAGACATAAGCATTCCCACGATTTTCGCCAATGATTCTTCTCGACTTGGCGTGTCTGCTAGCACTGCTGTTTCTGTTTTATCAAGGAGTCTTCCTTCAAAAATGGCTCCAGCAAAATCAAACACAGATGCGCCAGCTTCTTTGTCAAATGTGTCTTTTATCATTTGCTTAATCGCTGCCGCTGGTGCTACGCTGTCGTCTTGGCTAATGATTACTGCCACAGCACCCGCAAGCGCGTCGCTATCAAATTCACACTTTCCAGTTTTTTTTGCAGCCAGCGCAATGAGCGTCTTTTTGATGACCCGGTAGTCCATTCCTTTCTCACGAAGGTCTCGTCGAATTTTTTGAACCTGTTGTACGGTTGCTCCACTAAAAGTTGTGAAGGCAATCCCCTCAGCTTCTTTCATCAGCGCCTCTAGCGCTTTTAGTTGTTCTTGTTTTTTTTGTCGTGATACAGCCATAATGCTATTGGAATAAAAAATAAGTCTTTGTTGCGAGAGCAAAGACTGGTTGGGGAACGCGGTATCGATTGGGTGGGAACAAGCATTTCTTCGCTTTCTGGCCATATTTTCGACATCTGTGCATTGCCTCGGTAAGACTAATTTTTGTGCTTACTGTCTCTGACTCGCACGCGCACCATACGCACGGGGGCGTCCCTGTCAAGAAAAAAGGCCGCTATTTGCGGCCTCTTTCTTTTGATGACACAGAATCTTACTATCGCGCCTTGTCTACATATCTTCTCTCGCGAATAATTGTTACCTTCACCTCCCCCGGATAATCACATTTCGCCTCAATCTCGCGCGCCATTTCATAGCTCAATTTTTGGCTCGCGGCGTCATTTACGGTATCGGCATTTACAAATGCGCGCACTTCTCGACCGGCCTGAATACAGTACGCCTTCTTCACTCCGTCAAATTGCCCTGCGATGTTTTCCAGCGCCTTCAGCCGCTTGATGTACTTCTCGAGTGTTTCGCGTCGCGCCCCTGGTCGACTGGCAGAAATGGCGTCTGCCGCCTGCAATATTCGACTTTCGAGCGTCTCATATGGGAAGTCTTCGTGATGGCTTTTCATTGCGTCGACAATCGCTTTGTCCACTCCAAATTTCTCTAGTATATCCTTTCCGATAATCGCGTGACCACCCTCAACTTCGTGACTCACAGCCTTTCCGATGTCATGCACAAGACCTGCCTTTCGACATACTTCAACATCTGCGCCTGGCAGCTGCTCCGCGATTCCAGCAGACAACCAAGCAACCTCCTGACTGTGACTCAGCACGTTTTGGCCATAGCTCGTGCGGAATCGTAATCCACCCACTAGCTTCAATATTTCATTTGGAAATCCAGACACATTCACCTCTTCTGCCGCCTTTTTCCCAATATCTAAAATCATTTGGTCGGCCTTGTTTTCAGCTTTTTGAACGGCCGCCTCGATGCTCGCTGGGTGGATTCGCCCATCTTTCAGTAACTCCTCTAGCGCGACCTTTGCAACATATCGCCGAAATTTGTCATACGAGCTAATGGTCACTGTTCCAGGCGCATCATCAATGATAAGGTCAACGCCCGCAATCATCTCAAAGGCATTAATGTTTCGCCCCTCCCTCCCGATAATTTTCCCTTTCAAATCATCACTCTTCAGCCTTACCACGCTTGTTGTCGTCTCTGATGTCATGGGGCTAGCAAACCGCTGTATCGCCTGCACGATGATATTTGACCCCTCTTTTTCGGCCTCTTCACGAACAAGCTCCAGCTTTCGTTTTTGCAGCTCAACTAGTTGTGGGTTCAGCGACTCCTCCATTCGTTTTAGGATTTGCTCTCGAGCCTCATCTTGGCTGAGTTTTGCAATCTCTGCAAACTTCTCGTTTTGTGCCTCCAGCACCTGATTCAGCTCTCGCTGCTTGTCACGCAATTTCCCTGACTCGTCTTCGTGTTTTATCTTGCTTTCCTCGGCTTTTGCAATTTTTTCCTCCAGCAAAGTTTCTCGTTTTTCCATCCGATTGTCCATTTTTGCTTGCGCCTCATCTATTCGTTTTTGGCTTTGAGATTCTTCTTTTTGGATGTTTTTTCGTATCTGTTCAGCCTGTTTTCGAGCATCCTCTAGTGCTCTATCACTTTCATATTGTGCATTTTTTCGAATTCTCTCAGCTTCTAAAATAGCATTCTTTTCTATTTTTTTAGCATTTGGCCGAGTAACTATATAGGCCACAATGAAGCCCACAATAGCTGAAATTCCCCCAATTAAAATCATTGGTAGAGTAATCATATAAAGTTGTGTTTAGTAATATTCGAGCGCAGGCAGAATTGTTCCAGTTTCCCATCTGTCCTGTTGGTTGAAATATCTGCATCTTGCTCACAAAGTTTGTACACTAGAAATGGCAAAATGTCAAAAATTACGCAACAAAAAAGGAGTGCAAAAACTGCTTCATTGTGCCAAAATACTAGTTTGTAGTGATTTGCCACTTTTGTTTTGCATTCTTTTTTTGCATCCCTATCATTCCTCTGACACGTAATCAAACACACTATGGCAACAGAAAACACCGGCAAATCAGAGGCACTGAAAAATGCACTCGCCCAGATTGAAAAAAACTTCGGGAAGGGGTCAATTATGAAAATGGGAGAGAACAAAAATGCGCAAATAGAAACTGTTTCAAGCGGCGCTTTGAGTATTGATCTTGCGCTTGGAGGGGGGTATCCTAAAGGAAGAATCATCGAAGTGTATGGCCCAGAAAGTAGTGGTAAAACAACAATTTGTTTGCACGCTGTGGCTGAGTTCCAGAAGGCTGGGGGGACTGTGGCGTTTATAGATGCTGAGCATGCGCTTGATCCGAGTTATGCTGAAAAGCTGGGAGTTGACGTGGACGAGTTGTTACTCAGTCAGCCAGACAGCGGAGAACAGGCGCTTGATATCGCCGAGGCCTTGGTTCGCTCTGGAGCAGTTGAGCTGATTGTCATCGACAGTGTGGCGGCGCTGACACCACGAGCAGAGATTGAGGGGGAAATGGGCGATTTATCAATTGGTCTGCAGGCTCGTTTGATGAGCCGTGCGCTTAGAAAACTGACGGCAATTACGAACAAGATGAATACGACGATCATTTTCGTAAACCAAATCCGGATGAAAATCGGAGTTATGTTTGGTAATCCAGAAACTACAACCGGCGGAAACGCGCTTAAATTCTACTCTTCTGTGCGAATGGAAATTAGGAAGGGCAAGAAAATTGAGGCAGGAACAGGCGACGCCAAAGAAGCAAATGGAAACATTGCTCGGATTAAAATTGTGAAAAACAAGGTTGCGCCGCCTTTTCGCACCGCCGAGGTGGATATTATGTTTAATCAGGGAATTAGCAAAATGGGCGACTTGGTTGAGGTGGGAGTGAAGTTTGATGTGATAGAGAAAAAAGGTGCGTTTTATAGCTTTGAAAGCATCAAGCTGGGGCAAGGAAAACAGAACTCAGTTGAGTTTTTAAAACAGCCAGAAAACGCTGAAATTGCGCAAAAGATAGCAGATCTGGTAACTGAAAAAGCAAACCAATAATCATGTTTACACCACCAAAACTCGGCTACGACTTTGCGGCACTAGAGCCAGCAATCGACGCAAAAACAATGGAAATTCACTATGGAAAGCATCACGCGGGTTACGCCAAAAAGGCAACAGCGGCTGTCGCTGGCACCAAGTGGGAGGGGATGAGCACCGGCGAAATCCTTCGGGATAGTGAGGCAATGAAGATTCCAGCAATCCGAAATAATGTGGGGGGACATTGCAACCACAGTTTTTTTTGGTCAGCGATGTGTCCTGGCGGAAACGCTGATGCTGGCGAATTAGGTGCAGCAATAACTGAAAAATGGGGTAGCATGGATGCATTCAAGGAGGATTTTGCAGCAGCGGCAGGAGGGCGATTTGGAAGCGGCTGGGCATGGCTTTGCATGAAAGATGGGGTACTCGAAATCATCAATACAGAATATCAAGATAGCCCTCTTTCGGCTGGATATACGCGGATTTTGGGACTTGACGTATGGGAGCACGCGTACTATTTAAACTACCAAAATCGGCGTCCAGATTACATTTCTGCTTGGTGGAGCATAGTCGATTGGGGCAAGGCAAATGAACGATTTACTGCTGGAGGCATCTAGTTTTTCCAAAATTTCATACGATAAATCGCAGCACTTTCTGCGATTTTTTGTTCTTCCCAGTGCGTTTGGCAGCCATGAGGTGAATCTGAAAAGTGATGAATACGACGAAACGGGCTTTGTAAAACATATCCTACTGTGTCATCAAAAAGGGGCTTAAAGTCAGTTTGAAAGGTGACGGGCACACTGTTTGGCAGCCATTCTGATAGATTTACTAAAAACCCTGGAGTAATAAATCGCCTTTTGTGGTGGGCTTTTTTGGGCCATGGGTCTGGGAAATTTATAAAAATGTCTTCTATTTTTATGCTTTTTTTAATACTCGGAAGGAGTAAATTGTGCAGGTTTTTGGCGGCATCGCCATCAAAAATGCGCACACGGGGCTCATTTAAAAACTGGTTTTTAAGCTGCTTAACAAGGGGTTTTCGTATCTCGCAGAGGAG
Organism: Candidatus Altimarinota bacterium; assembly: GCA_020629095.1. Classification (GTDB taxonomy): domain Bacteria; phylum Patescibacteriota; class Gracilibacteria; order UBA4473; family UBA4473; genus JAHDDZ01. Next base: position 21,448 of record JAHDDZ010000002.1, read on the forward strand.
CAAGTTGTGCTCTGGAAGCATCTTTTTGACACGCTTGGCGAAGACTCCTTTGCAAGCCCCGACGTCAACAATGATCGGATTGGCATCAGCAAAACCCTTAAAATGCACTTCGTGGCGTACGCTAAATGGATTTACATGATGGCGGATTCGGCTCATATGCCCATGGTACTCAGCCCCCAAAAGAGCACAACAGGGCCGATTCGCCCAGGACTCTTAAATCGACTACAATAGAGCTGATGGCACTGACTGATTTGCTCGAAAGCGCGTTGCGCACAACGCCTCAGCACCTGAAAAAGCTTCACGCGATGGGGCTTAAAACAGTGGCTGATTTGTTGCATCATTTTCCACGGGCAATTGAAACAACCGGTATTGTGACTTGTTCGGCCGATGTGCAATTGGGGATTAAGCAGACATATGCGGGACAGATTTATGACATTCGGTCGGCGAAGACACCTCGTGGAAAAAAGCTTGTGCGGGCGACACTGCTCTTTTCAGATGGTGCAAAAATGGGGGCTGTGTGGTTTCATGCGCCGTATCAGCTGCGGACAGTCGCAGAGGGGGCGCAAGTCAATTTGATTGGAAAGACAAAGAGGGGATATGGGAAGGTGGAGATACAGAACCCAGAATTGGCAATGGAGCAGCAAAATGGCGCTGAGGGGTTGCGTGTTGTGTACCCAGAAAGCCCTCCGATAAACAGCAAATGGCTGCGACAAAAGATAGCTCCACTGCGCAATTATGCCGAAAAGCTGCGATCAATTATTCCTTCAGAGATAGGAACAGCACATGCGTTGATGCCCTATGGCACAGCGATAAAACGACTGCATGTGCCAGAGTCAGCAGAGCAATGGCACGAAGCTCGGTCGACTGTGGGCTTCCATGAGGTCTTTGCACTGCAGCTGAAAGTGCTGTGGCAGCGAAATCACCAACAGCAAAAAAATGGAACGCGGTTTAGCTTTTCATTTTCAGCAGAGGACGTAAAAAAAGATTTAGCGGCATTGCCATTTTCGCTGACGTTCGCACAAAAGCGCACGTTGTTTGAGGTGCTCAAGGATTTTGAAAAACCGCATGCCATGCTGCGTTTGGTGCAGGGGGATGTGGGGAGCGGAAAAACAGTCGTAGGTCTTTTGGCTGCGCTGCAAATCATCCGAAATGGATGGCAGGTGTGCCTGCTTGCGCCGACCGAAATCCTTGCTCAGCAGCACTTTTCTACGCTGCAAAAAATGCTTCCGCTAGAGACAAGAATAGAGCTGTTGACGGGTTCGCTGAAGGCTTCTGAAAAGAAGCGAATCCGCGCTGG
>JAHDDZ010000002.1:22844-36248 GCA_020629095.1 Candidatus Altimarinota bacterium
TTCATAGACATCGCGCAAAACCAGTTTCCAAATGCGCGAGTGGCCATGTTACACGGAAAAATGAAGGCGTCTGAAAAAGAGGAAATAATGAACGATTTTACTGCAGGGGTGTATGATATTCTTGTCAGCACAAGTGTAATAGAGGTCGGGGTTGATGTGCCAAATGCAACGGTTATGTGCATCGAGAACAGTGAGCGATTTGGCCTGTCGCAGCTGCATCAGTTTCGTGGGCGGATAGGCCGAAATGATATGCAAAGTTATTGTTTTTTGATGGTTGAAAAGCCAGAGCAAAAGCAAAAAGCCCGCCTGCGGGCAATGGAAAAAAGCCATGACGGATTTTATTTGAGCGAGGTTGACCTGAAACTGCGTGGTGCCGGAGAGATCTTTGGCTTGCGCCAGAGTGGCTTTCCAGAGGTAAAATGTGCTGATTTAATGGACAGTAAGCTGATGCACAGCGCTAGAAGTGCGGTTGAGGAAATGTTGGGAAGTGACCCAAAACTAGAAAAAAACCCAGCCGCTAGGCGATTTGTAGAGAGCCTAATTCTTCGAGCCAGTTGACTTTTTATGATGTATTTATAGAGTAAAGACATGGAAACAATTATACAAAAAGCAATAAAATTACTACTAGACGCCTATGGCGCGCAGTATGACTTGGTCACGGTAAAAGAGAAATCAGGGCACTATACGGCAAATATTGAGACGGACACACCGGCGCGGCTGATTGGTAAAAATGGAAGTATAATCAATGCCCTGCAGATACTGCTCAAATCACTTTTGTTTCGCCAAAGTGGTGAGCGCGTTTTTGTTACAGTTGATGTTGATGGGTACCGCGAACAGCAGCACGAACGGGTCTATGGCCGTGTGAAAGAGATGATAGGAATGATGCGAAATGAGAACTTGCCAGAAATAACGCTTCCGCCAATGAAACCCTACTTGCGGCGGTTGGTACATTTGTGGATAGTTGACAGGTTTCATGACTTGACATCAGAGAGTGTCGGCGAAGATCCGCAACGCGCTATTCGTATTTTTTACAAGTAGACTAGTTGTTCACTGGGGTCAAAATAGGCAAGGAATTCTTCTCGATACATATTTTCTTTTTCCAGCAGATCAAGTGATATTTTGTGCAGTAACGGCAGGTGCCTTTCTAGTATTTCACGACAACGTGTTTCTGCCTCGTTTATGAGGCTCCGCACTTGTTCGTCAATCAGTCGGGCTGTATCTTGACTAAACTCGTTTTGGTCCACATGAATTACTCCATAGTCCTTCTGTGCCTTTTTAAAGACGACAGGTCCCAGCTCATCTCCGCCCATTCCATAGGTCATAACCATACCCTTTGCGATAGCCGTAATCCGCTCTAAGTCATTACTGGCGCCGGTTGTCATCTCACCAAAAATAAGATTTTCGGCAACGCGCCCGCCGTGCAGGCTGACCATTTCGTCTTTCAGCCGTTGGCTTGATTTTAAGTATGTATCCTCCTCTGGCAAGAACCAAGTTACTCCCAGTGCGCCCCCACGCGGGATGACCGTAATTTTATGCACAGGGTCGCCCGTTTCCGTAAAGTGACCGGCAATAGCGTGCCCAACTTCATGATATGCCACAATTTTTCGTTCTTTGTCGGATATCTTCCGTGACTTTTTCTCAGCCCCCATTGCTACTTTTTCAACAGCTTGGTTCAAGTCTTCCTGTGATATCTTTTTAGCTCGCTGTTTTACTGCCATAATAGCCGCTTCGTTGAGCACATTTTCCAGCTCAGCCCCCGCAAAACCAACCGTCTTGCTCGCGATTTCTTTCATGTTTATGTCATCCCCCAGCTGCTTATTTTTTCCGTGCAGGGTCAAAATTTCTGCTCGTGCAGACATGTCTGGCAGGTCAATGTGCACCCGTCGGTCAAATCGACCAGGCCGCAAGAGTGCCTTGTCAAGGACGTCGGGGCGGTTTGTTGCGGCAATAACTATCACGGTTTGCCCTGGTTCAAACCCATCCATTTCGGTCAAAATCTGGTTCAGGGTCTGCTCGCGCTCGTCGTGTCCGCCGCCAGTTCCCTGTCCACGCTGCTTTCCGATCGCATCAATCTCATCAATAAAAATAATACTGGGAGCACTTTTCTTTGCTTGCTTAAAGAGGTCTCGCACACGTGACGCGCCAACACCTACAAACATTTCGACAAACTCAGAGCCACTAACGGAGTAAAATGGCACATTAGCTTCGCCTGCTATCGCCCTTGCCATAAGGGTTTTTCCCGTTCCAGGCGATCCAATCATCAAAATTCCCTTTGGAATTTTTGCCCCCATTTTTGCATATTTATCTGGATTTTTTAAAAAATCAACCACTTCCTGTACTTCCTCTTTTGCCTCTGTCGCGCCAGCTACATCGGTAAATTTAGTCCGCTTTTTACTCGCATCAAACAGCCGTGCCTTGGTTCGCCCAAAGCTGAAAGGCCCCTCTCCGCCACCTCCCATTTGCCCCATAGCGCGGCGGCTCATAAAGAGAATTATACCCACCAAAAGCAAAAATGGAACAATGCTCATAAGCACATTTATGAGGGTTTTTGTACCAGAGGTATCAATGATTTTCACATTTGTTGCGATCGTTGGGTCGTTAAATCCCAGGTCAGCAATATTTGCATTTGGCTCTTTTGTGGTTTCATATTTCGTTTTTTCGCCATCAGATGCCGTTAGCGAATTATCTTTGATTTCAAGGCTTTTTAGTTGGCCATCTCGATAGAGCTGCTGCAACTCTGAAATGCTCACTTCCTGTACTGTGGCATTTGTAATGTTTCCAAGGGTTCCCCCCTGAGAAATTCCCATAAAAATAGCACCAATCAATGCCATCAACGCAAGGGCTTTCAGGCCATTTTGTGGTATCTTTTGTTTTGGTTTCTTATCTTTCATGCGTGCATAGTAGCCAATAAAAAGCGAAGGGCAAGTGCCTCTGCTGCAAAAATAGTAACGAGGAATGGAATGTTTTGCTTGCATATTTCTGCTGTTCTGCGTATAAAAATAATAATGAAAAGCTTCTTGTGGCGGGCATTCAAGTGGAGTCTGTTGATCGGAAGTGGAATTGGTTTGTTGATTTTGATTATTTTTGTGTGGTGGGCGATGGAAGATTTTGTGAGTGGGCAGCAGTTCGACCCACGAAATCTGAATTATAGTGTTGTTATTCTTGACCAAAATGGAGAGGAATTACACCGAAATTTTAGCACTGAAAATAGAGAGTGGAGCTACTTGTCTCAGGTTCCACAGCACATAACCGAGCTGACGCTTTTAGCTGAAGACCGAAGGTTTTATGACCATATTGGGGTAGACGCAAAGGGAATTGCTCGGGCGATGGTGGCAAATGTAGAGTCTGGAAGATTCTCTCAGGGGGCGAGTACGCTAACCCAGCAGATCGCCAGAAAGGCTTTTTTGAGCGATGATAAGACGATTCAGCGAAAACTGCGAGAGGTCGCTATTTCTTTCGGAATTGAGTGGTCGATGAGTAAAGATGAAATACTCGAGCTATACCTAAACACCGCGCCATATGGTGCCACAGTGGCTGGGGTTGGCTCGGCTGCTGGTTACTATTTTGCAAAATCAGTTGATCAGCTCACCATCGCCGAGTCTATTGTTCTGGCAGCTTTGCCAAAAGACCCTGTTCGATTATCTTCGCGGAAGCGTGTGCGTGACTGGCTTGGACGGTGTATTGCCCCTGTCAGAGCGGAAGAGTGCCATCCGTTTAATGCCGCTGCGAGCTATCAGCCCAGCCGGGTTGATGCGCTGCTGTTGCAATATGCTGCTAAGCAAAACTGGGATGACGCCACCACGCTTTCGCAGTGGAAAGAGCTGGCGGATATGAACTTGCCACCACATAAACCTTTTGCCAGAGACGAATTTCAGCATTTTCAGTTTTTCGTTCGAAACTTCTTGGCAGATAAAGACATCGACCTTTCTGATCATCCTGGCGGACTGCGGATTTATACTACGCTGGACGCAAATCTGCAGCGAAAAATGTATGACTATATGCGAGAGGAAATGGGCGCTCGGCTTTTCCTAGAGCATAACGCAGAGAACTTTGCGGGAATAGTCATCGACCATGATATACGTGGTCCGGTTGTGTGGATTGGTTCAAAGGCGTTTTGGAATGAGCAAATTAGCGGACAAGTTGACATGCTGCGTGCACGAAGGCAGATGGGATCTGCCATGAAGCCCTTTGTTTTTGCTGCGGCGATGGAGCAAGGATATGAGCCTAATACGCGATTCCTTGACACGCGGGTGCAGTTTGCTGGTGAGCGGCACGTGTTGCAAAATGCTGATGGAGTCTATATGGGGTGGATGGGAATGGCCAAGGCACTGGCACAAAGCCGAAACGTGCCTGCAGCTCAGGCACTTTACTTGGCTGGGGGTGAAACAGCCGTCAAAAAATATCTTGATTCGGCCTTTGGTTTTGACATCCTAGAGACATATCCAGACCACCCGTTTGGTTGGACGCTTGCGCTCGGAACCGCGCCAGTTCGCTTGCACGACGCCGCAAATGCCTATGCTACCCTAGGCAGTGGAGAAATGAAGGAATTGTGCCCAATATTGCGGATTGAGAATCAGCTGGGGGAAGAATTGCCAAACCCGTGTAACCGCACCGCACAGCGAAAACTCACGCCAGAAGTGCGGTTTTTTATGGCGAGCATGCTGAACAATCCAGCATATCGTCCGCAGTGGTACTGGCAGCCAATTGCCGTTGATGGGCTTGAAATTGCTGCGAAGACGGGTACGTCAAATAAGCGAATTGGGAATACACTTGTGCCAGCTGACAATATGCTTGCGAGCTATACTCCAAACACAACCATGTTGCTGTGGACGGGAAACACAGATGGAAAAGCACTGAATGCCGGGAGTTTTGCTATTCAGAGTTTAGGAGACTATTTTGAGCCGCTGTGGGGTATTTTGATAGAAGATACGCCGACGCGCCAGGCTTCATTTGAGCTGCCAGAGGGGGTGTATAAATACGGTCAATATTGGGTAAAAGAAAGTCCAGACCCAAAGCGATGGACGATAGACGGCATGGTGGTTCTTGGTGGTCATTGGGGTGGGGGCGGTGGTGCAGCAGCAGCCCCTGCGGCGCCAGCAGCTGTTACTATACCGATCAAAAAAGCCGCTCCTGCAGCAGCTGCGCCAACAGCAAGTGCACCTGCACCTGTAGCAACCCCTGCGGCGCCAGCACCAGAGCCAGTAGCAGCTCCGACTCCACCTCCTGCGCCGGTGGTAAAACCAGCCATAGATAAAAATCAAATACGGCTCAATATACAGGAGCGATATAACTAAGTGCCAAAGACCTGACGGCGCAAAAATCGAATGATTTTTGCTTCGCCAGATGGAAATTGCATGATGCCAACTTTTTCGCTAATGGGCTTAAATTGAGGTGTTTCAAGAACTCCGCGAATGGCGGGTAGAAAGAAATATTCTATTTGCTCTTCTGCACAAAAGGCATGAATATTAGCTGTGTGCTCATATGCGTCACACTGAATAATTGTTTTGACGCTGTGTGTGTCACACACTGCATGCAGTTTGTTGAGCTTTCCAAGTACAGACAGGCCCGAAAGAGATGATGATATGCCGTATGGATCAAGGCACCCAACCACCACATTGTCACTATAGATATCATTCCCTAGAGCCGCCGCAATTGATTCTGACAAGCGATTTGCGCCGATTATTAGCGTAGCGTTATTTGGCACTTGGCGCTTCAGCCAGTTGGAAAATACAGAGTTAGTTATGATAAAAAAGCAAAAAGAGAAACCCGCGACCAGTAGTGTCAAACCGCGACTAAAGACACCATTTGCCAAAAAGTAGTAGGCAATAGCCAAGAGGCCTGCGGTACTGATGCTTGCAATGATACGGAGAACCCAAAGCCAAGCGCCACTTTGCCGGTGCAGTCGATAGTAGCCTCCTGCAAGCAGGAATAAAAGTGCCCCCGCAGTACCAAAGAGTGCACTAATGAGGAATGGAAAAAATGGCACGTCAGATGAAAAAATGAATCCAACCCGAATGAAATATGCCAAAAGGGCCGCTAGGATAAGTAGCAGCCCGTCGGTCAGAATGTGAAGAATGCGCCCCCCAACGCGTTTTCTCATAAGACTATTCTATAGAAGCCACTTGAAATCCATTTCCTTCACCAGGCCCCCCTGCACAGTCGGCTGTTCCGTCTGGAACATATGCGTCAGTTGTATGGGCAACAATCCATTCATCTGCTCCATTTGCCGCCACAAAGAATTCGCCCGCTTCTTCATTATATCCATACCAGAAACACGTTTCGTCATCTGGTAGTTGAATGTCATTTTCGGGTAGCACCTCAGCCTGAAGGACTCCGTGGTCAGGCATTTTTCCTTCCGTTAGATAATAAATATTAACAGCATTTTTGATTTGTGCCACAAATGATTGTGTTTTTGCGTCACGGGCTTTATTAATAGCTCCACCAAAATTCCCAAGCCGGCTAAACGCCGCAAAGAGAATACCAATAATTGCGATAGCGATAATCACCTCTACAAGTGTAAAACCGCGTTCTTTTTGTTGTATGTGTGTCATAATTGGACTGATTAGTCATAAATAAGTGTAATTGTTTTTTGCACTGGGTCAATCATTACTCCCAGGCACTTTCATCTATTTCTTCTGCTTGATCATCTTTTTCTTTTTCATTTTGATAATTTCGAGCTTTTTCAAACATGCGCCAAATCATTTCAAGCGTATCTGTCGATTCCTCAAAAGTCATCTTTCTGTTTCCCCCCTCTGGAAGCATCTTAGCAATACCACTTGGCTCAACGATATAATCTATTGTTGAAAAAATACCACCTATGTTCCGCATAATCATAATAGAATGACTATCATTAGCGCTATTTGGCATATCAACTACGAGTTGTACAGAATTTTCACCATCTTTATATCTGGCGATGGCTTCATTCTCATATTCAAACTCATTAATCGTACAAATTACATTTTCCCAATCTGCTTTTATTTGCTCGGGGGTTTGTTGTGCTTTTTCTGTTTGGGAGGTTGCCGAAAACGATTCATGTTGTTCTATTCCCATGCTAAAAAGAGTTACCTGATTCCCTCCACATCCCCCATGCGCCGTCGTTGCCGTGTGTCATGTGTTTCATTTACCGTGTGATTATGAAATGGAAACAATTACCATTATACACTAAAACAGAAAAAATGCAAGTAATGATGCTTTTCTAGAAAAGACTTATGCCAAAAGGGACTGAACAGCAGCAGCAACACGTCCATTTGCATCAGTCTCATAGGGAATCTCAAAGGCATCTCCTGTGATTCGTTCATACAAATCCATATATTTTAAACTGGCAGAAACTCGCAACTCGTCTGTCAAAAAGGCACTTCCGTCATATGTCTCTGGGTCGGCATGAATGTTAATTCCGTTTGCCACCAGTCCTCGTCGCACAAATTCTTTGTCGAGCATATCAGGCTCTTTACTACTGGCAAAGCGGCTTGCATAGCTGTCTGCTACCCAATATCGGCTGCTGTCAGGCGTGTGCACTTCGTCCACAACTATCAGTTTTCCGTCGGCGTCTATTCCCATTTCATACTTTGTATCTACCAAGATAAGCCCCCTCTCAGCCGCTATTCGCTGCCCAGCAGTAAACATCTTTAGAGCGTATTCCTCAGCCAGGGCATATGTTTTTTCGTCCACTAAACCGTTTGAAATTATTTCTTCTCGACTAATTGGCTTGTCGTGCTCTCCGCTGCCGAGCGCTGGCTTAGTTGTTGGCGTGATGAGGGGAGCCTCAAATGCCTGATTTTTTGCCATGCCAGCTGGCATTTCTATGCCGCAAATGACTCGATCGTGGTGCTGATAGGCATACCACGAAGATGTAGCAGTTGAACCCGTTAAGTGTCCTCGCACGACAAACTCAACCGGGAGCACCTTGGCGCTTTTGGTAAGGCTAATCTGTGGGTCGGGCACACTGATGAGGTGATGGGGAATTATTGCTTTTAGCTTTTCAAACCACCAAGCAGCAATTTGGTTTAGCACCGCTCCCTTAAATGGAATTGTGCCGAGCACAAAATCAAACGCAGAAATGCGATCTGATGTAATAATTATCCGCTTTCCATCTTCTAAAATGAGGCTCTCACGCACTTTTCCCTGTTGGTGTTTTGTTCCAGAGGGGGGCGTAAAATGGTCGAGTGTAGTCAATAAACTGGCGCGGACGATTGCTTCTCGGTTCATTGACAAGAGTATATAAAATAAATACTAATAAGGCAATAAACTCATAGACAAGGTGATTATGCGATTTGATATTTTGACCCTGTTCCCAGCTGCGTTTGACAGCTTTGTAACTACCTCAATAATTGCTCGGGCAATCAACGAAAAGCACATTGAGGTGCACACGCACAACATCCGTGACTGGGGCATGGGAAAGCACCGACAGGTTGACGATGTGCCTTATGGCGGCGGCGCTGGCATGCTGCTGCGTCCAGAGCCGCTGTGGGGCGCCATTCACCACGTGAAAGGACTGGTTGCAGATGATGCTCCAGTTATTTATATGACTCCGCAGGGTGAGCCATTTGTGCAGCAAAGTGCCGAAAAAATGGCAAAGGCGCATACTCGAATCATCCTGCTTTGTGGGCACTATGAGGGCATTGATTACCGCATCAGGGAGTCATTGGTCGATGCTGAACTGCGCATTGGGAACTATGTTTTAACAGGCGGAGAGCTACCTGCACAGATCATTATTGATGCAGTTTCACGGCTCAAAAAAGGCGTATTAGGCGACGATATGTCATCACATGAGGAGAGCTTTAGCCCAGCGCTAAAACGCAAAAAAGAGTATCCGCACTATACGCGCCCAGCTGAGTTTCAGGGCATGGTAGTGCCAGACGTGCTTATTTCTGGGCACCATGCAAATATTCAAAAATGGAGAGAGGAAAACTGCTCAGACTAATTTCTTACTGCTTCCAGCCAGTTGGGCTTCTGTCTTCTGCAAGTGCCAAAAAGGGGTTGTAGCAGATCTCCCATGCATTGTTTTCTGGGTCAACGACATAGCCACTATAGCCTCCCCAAAAGACCTCCTCTGGCGCCTTTGCTATGTTTGCGCCTTTTGCCTTAAGGTCGGCAAATGCGGCATCAACCTCTTCTTTTGACCGCATATTTAGAGCCATTGTAAAACCTTGAGCGTCTTTTGCCGAAGGCGAAATAGGCACCTCATCAGCTAGTTTATCAATTGGGTAAAAGCTGAGCATCAGGTGCTGCAGCTGTAAAAAAGTGATATTTTCCTCTTCATTTGTTTTCTTCCATCCAAAAATATCCGCATACCATTTTGTCATCTGATCGAGGTTTTTGACGCCTATTGTGATAATGCTTATCCGTGCATCCATATGCGTAAAAGTGAAGATGTGGTGGCACGAGGCGGACTTGAACCGCCGACCTCCGGGTTATGAATCCGACGCTCTAACCAGCTGAGCTACCGTGCCGCGCGCATTAGGCTACTGAAATATATTTCTCCGTCAACTGATTTGCAGAGTTCCGCCCTTCGTATATACTCACTTTTGATTAAATAAATACGAAATGCTTCAGTGGTTCAAAAACTTATTTCAGACAGAAAAACAATGCTGCGGAGGCTGTTCGCACTCAGTTGACTTGGGTATAACTGATGCGCAAAAAGCCGCTTTGCAGCAGGTAGATGACAAAGTTGTGGTTGGTCGCATTCTTGAAATTACGCCTCACCCAGACCCAAAAGTGACAAAAGTGCGAGTGACCCAAACGACTGTGGGCAGCGAAACAGCCCAGATTTTGTGCGGAGCTGAAAACATTGAAGTGGGCATGACCGTGCCAGTAGCGATGGTAGGGGCTGATCTGGGAGGTGGATTTGTCATTGGAAAGCGGGCGATCCGTGGTGTTGAAAGCAGTGGAATGATTTGCTCTCAGGTCGAATTGGGACTTTCAGAAGATGATCAAGGAGGCATTTGGCCATTGCCAGAGGGGCTTTCATTGGGGGCGAAGCTAAAAGAACTAGCAGCATGAAGCTGAGTTATGCATGGCTGCAAGAGCACTTTTCGGCACAGCTGCCACCGGCAAATGCGCTGTCAGAGCTGATAACAAAGCACATTGCGGAGGTGGAGGGGGTGGAGGAAACAGCTCATCGATATGCCAACAAGATGGCAACTACAGATTTGCTCGGCATAGATTTGGGCTGGAAGTCAACAGAGCCAGTGCCAGCTGCTTCTGGGCAGTCACTTGAGGGCATTGTGGAGCTGGCTGACACGCTGATTGATATTGATAATAAGTCACTCACGCATCGACCCGACTTAATGGGGCACGTGGGTTTTTGCCGTGAATTGGGGGCATTGCTTGGGATTGATTGGAGCTGGCCCCCTCCCAATGTTTCTGTTTTAAGTGGGGTGGCATTTCCCGTTTCAGTGCATACAAATGCGTGTAATCGGTTTATGGCAGTTGAAATGAGTGGCGTAAAAGTGGAAGGATCCGCGCTGAAAACACAAGCTCGACTCGAGCACCTGGGAATCCGATCGATTAGTAACATAGTTGACATCACAAACCATGTTTTATTGGGCATTGGGCAGCCCATGCACGCCTTTGATGCAGACGTGATTCAAGGTGAAATTATTGTGCGAAATGCTCAAAAAGGAGAAGAATTGATCGCGCTGGATGGGGAAACATATGCTCTGGAGCCGACTGATATGGTCATCGCCGATGCCGAAAAGGTACTGAGCATTGCGGGTATTATGGGGGGCTTAGCAAGTGGCGTGACAAAAAAGACAACACGAATTGTTCTGGAGTGTGCAAATTTTGATGCAACGACTATCCGTAAGACAAGTGCGCGACTCGGGCTACGCAGCGAAAGTAGTATGAGGTATGAGAAGTCACTTGCACCAGAGCAGTGTCAGCAGGCTATATTGACCGCTATTGAGTTGGTTTTGCAGTCGTGCCGATATGCACAGATGACAAGCGGCATCACCGATATTTTTCAAAATAAAACTCCGCAAACAAACATCCTCCTGCGCCCAGAGTGGCTCCGGCAGGTCACGGGGTTGTCTGTGCCAGATGCAGAAATTGAGAAGAAATTAATGCAGCTGGGGTTTTCGGTTGCCCTTTCTGGTAGCGAGTTTTCGGTTGATGTGCCGTGGTGGCGGGCAACAAAGGATATTGAGATTGAGGCGGATTTGGTGGAAGAAGTTGTGCGAATGTATGGACTTGATGCGATTGAGTCGTCTCTGCCAGAGCTGCAGACCTATATGCCGCTGCAAAATAGCACCCGGTCGTTTCAGCACAAGGCTAGAAATGTGCTTTCACAAAGCGGCTGGAACGAGGTAATGCACTATAGTTTTCATGAGAAAACAGATGCTAAAAATGCTGTTTTAGTGCAAAATCCCCTCTCGGAAAACCAAATAGAAATGCGCACAAGTTTGCTGAAAAACATGCTGGCAGATGTCGAATCGTCACTGCGAACAGAGTCAAAAATACAGCTGTTTGAGCTTGGCCGGACATACATCGCGCCTGCACAGGAAACAGAAAAAATAGGGCTGTTGGTATGCAGTATGAGTGAGTCACCAGATGATCTTTTTTTTACAGTAAAAGCAGGTGTTGAGAGGCTTGGATGTATTTCGGTGAAAGGGGTAAATGAGTCACCAAACTGGGCGCATCCAAATAAAAATGGGGCTATTTTTAATGGTGAAATGGCTATTGGGCAGATTGGTGTCTTGCATCCAGCATTGTTGCCAGATGGGGCAAATGGGGCATATGCAGAAATCGAGATTCAGTCTTTGACAGCTACCTCATCAGTGACTTACATACCCGTTTCACCCTATCCGTCTGTAAAGCGAGATATATCACTTTTAGTGCAGGAAAAGACGCCAGAGGGGGAAATCATGAATGCGATAAAGCAGGCATCTGCCGTGATTGAGTCGGTAGAGTGTCTTGACCGATATGCAGACGCGGCTGCGCTGGGTGGTGATACAAAAAGTTTGCATATGAGAATTATGTATCGAAGTGCAGAAAAGACGCTCAAAGACGCTGATATTGAGGCCGAAAACAAGGCTGTGGAGGATATTTTAAGAGAAAAATATAATGCAGAAATCCGATAATTTTTTCACTCGATTTCGAAAAAAGTGGAGCATAAAGCGCATAATAAATAATAAAATTATGGGCCCTGCGATCAAGAGTGTCGCGCACACAGTGCGAAAATCAACCGACGAAGATGAAGAGTAAACTGCTGTGTTTGCTCGTTTTGCTGGCTGGTTGTACAGCGCAAACAGAAAGGGATTTCTTGCGCCCAATTGTGCCAGACGCTGTAACGGCGCACTCTGACAGGGGCTCGGTGGCGACGCGCTGGAATGGCTTATTGCTCGAAACAATAGCGGAAAAACAGGTTCCACCAACGGCTGCCGCAAGAGAACTGGCGCTTCTAAACATCGCGACATATGCCGCAGCGAGCGCAGGAAAAGGGAAAATGCCGATTTTGATTGACCAGTCGTCTGTGGCTGTTGATGCACAAGATGCAGCAAATGCAGCCGCGCGGGGTATTTTAACATCGCTCTATCCAAATAGGGAAAAGCTATGGGAGGCCGAATACGATCTTGTAGTAGACCAGAGTGTGGATGCGTATTCGGTGGAGTACGGAGAATCGGTCGCGCGCCAGATTTATCGGGCGCGGGCGGGTGATGGATCTGGTGGAAAATCCCGATTCATTGGTGAGGAGTTAGATGAAAAGTGGCGACCAACGCCGCCCTATTTTGATAGCGGTCTTACGCCCTTTTGGGCTGATGTGCAGCCGTTTACCATGCAATCAACAGATCAGTTTTTGCCGCCTCCACCACCAAAAATGACGGATGAGGTATTTCAAAAAGACATGAATGATCTGGCAAAAATAGGGGGAATGGAGAGCAAAACACGCACACGGGAGCAAGAGGAAACGGCCATTTTTTGGTCTGGGGGCAAGGGAACGTATACGCCACCGGGCACATGGATGCGCATCGGTATGGAGGCAGCATCGCAGTCTGGTAAAGAGATTGAGGAGCAATTACAAATATTGATGGTGCTCAGTACGGCGCTTGCAGATGCTGGAATTAGCTGCTGGGATGCTAAATATCACTACAATCTGTGGCGCCCAATTGACGCTATAAACGCGTCACGTGGGGCTGCATTTGGGGTAGCAAATTATTGGCAGAGTTTTTTAGAAAACCCAAATTTCCCTGAGTACACATCTGGCCATAGTGCTTTTAGCGCAGCGGCGGCAACAGTTTTAACGCACTTTTTTCAAGAGCAAAGAGTATCTGTTTTTAGCCTGGCGTTGCCCGAAAAAGAAAAGCGGTTTTCTCGTTTTTGGGACGCCGCAAATGACGCCGCCCAAAGCCGAATCTATGGAGGAATCCACTATCAGTTTGCAGTTGATGCTGGGCTTGAACAGGGTGC
>JAHDDZ010000039.1 GCA_020629095.1 Candidatus Altimarinota bacterium
AAGCTAGCAAAACTAGCACATATTTTACATGCCCAAAGTGGATTCTCTATAATCTATAGCCCAAACATGAATGCCCTTGTCATAGATGTTATTACTGGTCGTGAGGGTTCGGACCCGGCTTATGGCGTTCACGAAGACACCAAAAAAAAGGTGTATGATATGGCAAGAGAAATTGCGAAAGAAAATGGCTATAAAGATAGTAATTTTATTTCTACCAATTGGGGAAAGCTAGAATTAACGAAGCAATAGATTCACTTTTAAAAACCATAATGGGGTACTGCTGCGGTGCCCTATTCAACTATGCTTCGGCTGCTGCTGCGGTCACAATTCCGCTCATGACGCCCATTGGTACTTCTCCGTCAAACAGCGCAGACAGCTCTGACTGGGCAGTTTTTCCTGTCAGTGGTGCGGTCACTTCAGATTTCATATATTTTGCCTCCTCCACATCAAACGGCACGACGATATTTCCTTGATCGGCCGTTGGTACTGTGTGCTCAGCCACTTCGTCGACAGCCGTTTCTGGTGCGTCTTCGGTTTGGTTTTCTGTTGTTTCATATGCACTTTCGACATCTGGCAGTGCCTCATTTTGCGTCAACTGGTCGTGCTCCTCCATCAATTTTTGGGCAGCTTCGGCTTGTGCATCTAGGTTCTTTTTTGTCTGCCCAAGCTGCTCCGCGGCCATTTCAGCCTGCGTGCTTTCTGCCTCGTACTGGTGATTTTGTCTTTCCATCAGGAAATTATAGCACAAAACTTGACGTACCACAACCGAACTGATACACTCCGCCGCGTACGCAAGCACACGCTGCTCGCGCTTTTTGTGCCGTTTTTCCTATTCCCCTCATGACAAAAAAAATCGTCGTTCGCGGTGCCAGTATGCATAATTTGAAGCACATTGACGTCGAGCTCCCGCGTGAGGCACTGACGGTTGTGACGGGCGTTTCGGGTTCGGGTAAGTCGAGTTTGGCGTTTGATACGATCTATGCCGAGGGGCAGCGGCGCTATGTCGAGAGCCTCAGCACATATGCGAGGCAGTTTTTGCAACTGCAAGAAAAGCCTGAAGTAGAGAGCATCGAGGGGCTTTCTCCAGCTATTTCTATTGACCAAAAATCTGCCCCGCGAAACCCGCGGAGTACGGTCGGGACGGTCACTGAAATGTATGATTACTTGCGGCTGCTGTTTGCAAAAGTGGGCACGCCCCGCGACCCAAAAACCGGCCGCGAGCTGCAGCGGCAAACGCCTGCTGACATTGTGAATCAGCTAAATGAATGGAAAGAAGACGAGAAATTTTTGCTGCTTGCGCCGATTATCCGCGGGAAAAAAGGTGAGCACGCAGCCGTAATAGAGCGTATTCAAAAGGCAGGTTTTGTGCGGGTGCGGATCGACGGCGACGTGATGGGAATTGATGAAGCGGTGGATATGACGCTTGACCCGAAAAAGACGCACAGTATCGAGATTGTGGTCGACCGGCTGAAGAAAAAAGATTACTCTCGGCACACAGAAAAACTGAAAGATGGGACGGAAATTAGTGCGAAAAATGATGACCGGCTGCGGATCATTGAGAGTGTGGAAACAGCTCTGAAGCACGGGGATGGAATGTGTATCGCGCACCGCAGCGCAGACGAAAAAGACTACTTGTTTAGTGAGCACATGGCCGACCCAGAAACCGGGTTTAGCTTTCCGCCGATCGAGCCACGGATGTTTAGTTTTAACAGTCCACACGGGGCGTGCGAGTGCTGCCACGGATTGGGGTATCGGCTCAAATTAGACGAAGAAAGCGCGGTAAACCCGCGCCTGAGCATTAAGCAAGGAGGGGTGCTGCCATGGACGACCATGGGGAAAAATGCCCAAAAATGGTACTATGGCGTGGTTGAGTCGATCGGAAAAGAGCACGGATTTGATCTTGATACGCCCATTGGGGAAATCAAAAAAAAGACCCTCCAGCAGCTGTTTGAGGGGTTTGGCGACGAAGAATTTGAAGTGAAACTGAGAGGGGCGTTTCGTGGGCGACTGACCAAGGCGAAGTTTACAGGAATTAGCGCACACACCGAAAAGCGATATAATGAAGCGGAGAGTGATTATGTGCGGAAAAAGCTGCGGGGGTTCCTCAGTGAAGACACGTGCGGAGTGTGCAAAGGCACGCGCCTGAGTGTCTATGGGCGGAATGTGTTTATGGGGAAAGAGACCCTCCCCAGCGTGTGTAACAAAGCTGTGCCAGAGGTGAAAAAGTGGGCAGAGGGGCTGGAAATCACCCCAGAAAAAGAGAATATCATTAAGCCAATTCAGAAGGAACTGATCGATCGACTTGGGTTCCTTGAAAACGTGGGACTGGCGTATTTGAGCCTGAACCGAACGGCAAATACACTGAGTGGCGGTGAGGCACAGCGGATTCGCCTGGCGACGCAGATTGGGAGCCAATTGCAGGGGGTGCTGTATGTGCTGGACGAGCCGAGTATTGGCCTGCACCAGCGTGACAACGAGCGACTGATTAGCACGCTCGAGCACCTGCGGGACATCGGCAACACGGTGATAGTCGTGGAGCACGACGAAGACACTATGCGTGCTGCCGACCATATCCTTGAAATTGGGCCCGCAGCCGGTCGCCACGGGGGAAACTTGGTGTTTAGCGGTACGCTGAAAGATATGAAAAAAGCGGAAACCGAGACGGCCGACTTCCTTTTTGGGCGGCAGTCGATTGCGATTCCTCGTGTGCGACGGCGTAAAATTGGTCAGCTGACGATCAAAAAAGCAGCCGAAAACAACCTACAAAAAATCACCGTAGACATCCCGCTAGGGGTTCTTGTGGGGGTCACGGGCGTTTCTGGTAGTGGGAAAAGCAGCCTAATCAATCGGATTTTGGTGCCGACTTTAGCGCGTGATCTGAACCGAGCGCAAAAGCACCCCGGCAAGCATGATGAAATTACGGGCGTGGAAAAGCTAGATAAACTGATTTCCATCGACCAGAGCCCGATTGGGCGCACGCCACGGAGTAACCCAGCGACGTATACGGGAATATTTACAGACATCCGAAACGTATTTACGGCCACGCAAGAGGCTCGAACGCGGGGCTATGAAACGGGTCGATTTAGCTTTAATGTAAAAGGCGGACGCTGTGAGGCGTGCAAGGGAGACGGCACTAAAAAGATCGAAATGCACTTTTTGCCAGATGTCTATGTGCCGTGCGAAACGTGCGACGGAAAGCGGTATAATGACGAAACGCTTGAAATTACCTATAAAGGAAAATCAATCGCCGATGTGCTGGCGATGACGGTCGACGAGGGGGTTGATTTCTTTGAAGCGTTTGCGACTATTCACCACAAATTGAAAGCCCTGCAAGATGTTGGGCTGGGGTATATGCACCTTGGGCAAAGCGCCACCACGCTGAGTGGCGGTGAGGCGCAGCGGGTCAAACTGGCTACTGAGCTGATGCGGAAAAGCACCGGAAAGACGATGTATATCCTCGATGAGCCGACGACTGGGCTACATTTTAGCGATGTGAAAAAACTGCTAAAAGTGCTGCAACGGCTGGTCGACAAAGGCAACAGCGTGCTGGTGATCGAGCATAACTTGGACGTGATAAAATGCTGCGATTGGCTGATCGACCTGGGGCCAGAGGGCGGCGACGGCGGCGGTTTGGTGGTGGCTGAGGGCACGCCAGAGGATGTCGCGAAAGTCAAAAAAAGCTATACGGGGAAGTTCCTGAAAGGCATGCTGAAAGCAAAGTAGGGTACACCAGCGACGTACCCTATTATGATTTTTTGAGGTGAGAAATTACTTCTTAATTTTGAGAGCAATCATAAGCACAGATGTTTTATTTTCGTCTGCATTCTTTGCAAACTTCATACCAATACTCATCAGGTGACCAATGAAAGACTGTCGAAGTTTTTCTATAACTTCTTTGAAGTTGGCTTGTTTTTCGCCTCGAAAGACTAACTTTACATCAATCCGTTCTGGACTATGTTCTGTAGTGGTAAAAACACTTATGGAGTTCTTCTCTAATTTGGTAATTAGATTCGGGTTTTCTCCATCTTGAGCAAAGTTATGTATTGCTTCGCTAATGTAAATAAAACTCATAATATCGTGTTTGGTGACCGCTCATTATCAGAATAATGAGGAGCCACCAAACACGCGGTACTGCCGTGGTGTAAAAGAGCGACCCGATTGAGTCTGTGAGCTTCGCAGTTGGCGCGCACCCGCGTACCAAGAACTCCACTACACACTCTTTATACTTGTAAATTACACGTTGTCAATGCGCGCCTGAAGCCACGCGTGGGCACCTTTTCGGTCAGTAAAATCACCTTCCAGCTGCGCGTCATATGCCGCTTTGGCAATCTCGCCAACCCGCTTTCTTTCTGGCATATTAAGCAATTCCATGATGTCACGCCCACTCAAAATAGGCACATTGTGCTGCGGTAGCCGCTTGTCAGCAATGGCGGTGTAATATGCCGCCTGAATTTCCTCGAGCCGCTTTACAACAGCATCATGCGAATTGGGAGGGGTCGGAATTGCCCCATGGATATCAGCCCGATGCAGCTGCAAGAGCGATGCAAACTGCGGGTGGTCAAAATAGTGCAGCTGGCGACTTGGGCGCATCTCTGTCCACTGGTCAAACACGTGGTGGTGAGCCACCAGCCAGCTTGCGGCGGTTGTCAGCTTGGACCCAAGAGCCAGTCGCTTTCCGATTTGTTTCATCAGCTTTGTGCTGACCTCTGCGTGTTTTGGGTACCGAATTGTATCGCCCTCATGGTGTATGGTTTCGGTTTTTCCAGCGTCGTGTAATAGTGCCGCCCAGGCCAGTTCTGGCGGAGTATCATCGCCCAGAGCACGCAGTACCAGCAGTGTATGGTTCCAGACACTGCCCTCGCTGTGGTGGTCATGTGGCTGCGGCGTTTGCTGCAGTGGCTCCAGCTCTGGCAACACGTTGTCCATCAACCCAAAAGCAGCCAAGTCAGCCATGGCGCGTGAACGATTTTCATTGGTCAGCATCGCGGATATCTCGCTCCCTACGCGCTCTGCCGCCGTCAGGTTGATCAGGCTGGCGTGCTGCTCGACTGCGGTTTTAGTCTCGGGGATGTATTCTAGATCAAACCGCGCTGCAAACCGCACCGCGCGCAGCAGCCGCAGGTGGTCTTCGCGGACGCGCGTTTCGGCATCGCCAATGAACCGCAGTACCCCTCGAGACAGGTCAGATTGGCCGCCGTGCGGGTCGACCAACTGGCGAGAAATGGGGTCAAAATACATCGCATTTATGGTGAAATCGCGGCGGTCAGCATCGGCTTGCAGCGTGCTGAAATGCACCGTTTTGGGGCGCCGCCCATCGGTGTAATCGCTCTCTGTGCGATATGTTGCAACCTCTGTCCAATATCCACCATGCCTCACCAATACTACTCCGAATGCTTTTCCAACAGGTTGAGTTCGTTCAAACAGCTGGGCAACTTGGTCTGGCGTGGCATTTGTGGCAATGTCATAGTCTTTTGGCACAATACCCAGCAGCTGATCGCGTACTGCCCCACCCACAAAAAATGCCTCATGGCCCGCATTTTGCAGGGTCTGGCAGATGTCTGTGGCAGCATTTCGCATGGGTTTAGTATATCGCAACACCGTCATTTTGTGAATATAATTTGTGTGTTGAAAGATGTTTTTTACTGTTTTAATACAATAAAAAAGGGTGTGTGAATACAAAAAGTGTTAATGCAATGTGGACAAAATGTTCGTTTTTTGCATACTCTTAAGTTACGATGACGTACTCAAACGGCTGCTTGTTTCTGAAAAAGAATACAGAGTGCTTGCAGTTCTGTTTTACTTCATGTATAATCACAAGAATATTTTAAACCTTATGCGTATTCGTTCTCTATCTCGATTCCTTTTCAGTGCACTAATCATGCTTTTGACCACTGCCGGGCTTGCCCAGGCGCAGCTGATATTAAATACAGAAATAGATAAAACATCTATCGAATCAGGGGAAAACTTTGCTCTTTCATTTAATCCAATTATTCCAGAAGATACAACAGAAGAATCCACTTTGTGGTTCACTGTGAGCGGTCCAAGTGGAATGGATTTTGGTGAGGCATCAAGGTATGCATTGGGTGAACCAGCGGGGGGGAGTGGTTCAGCTAGTTGGGAGGTAGCAAATTCTGACATTGATCTTGGTGGAGCGACAATCCCAGCAGGAGCCTATTATATTTCAGGTATTTTGCCAACTGGTGGCAGTTCTAGTAATAGCTATCCTGCTGCATTTAAAAATAAAATAGGAACGGTAAATGGTGCAACATATACCTTTAGTTCGAAAGTTTTTAATCCCACAGACGGATCTGTGACGGGTGATAGCTTAAGTGTTACGGTTAGTAGTGAATCAGAGCCACAATTAAAAGTGAATGTTCACAATGTAGTTGGAGACTATAGTACAGATGGACCAGAGGCGCTTACTATCGAGGGAAGTGATCCC
>JAHDDZ010000040.1 GCA_020629095.1 Candidatus Altimarinota bacterium
CGACTTACTATATGCCTGATTTTGATAAGTACTTTCACAGAAATGGGGAGCTGAAAGATTTTGTTGATGAGGAAGGGGCTCCGATAATAGATATTCACCTAGATTTGGATAACTTGCTCAACTTGGTCAAATTACGCTCACAAAACACGTATGCAGACAAAAAGCACAAAGTGCATATCCACAAATTGATTGAGAACTTTCAATTGAAGTACCGAGACAAGGATCGAACACTGAATGACTGCTATCGATTTCTAATTGAAATCACGAAAGTCCAGCGTACGTTCTATAATACCTTTCGAACAAAGCCTGGACTTTAATCACCGACCAAAACCGAAAAGAAAAGAGCACCCCACCATAGGTGCTCTTTCTACTTTTTGGGGTTGTTTATCAGCCCAGTGGTGTTGGTCGCAAAGTCTTGTGCGTCGCCCAAGATGTCGAGCATCGGCACGCTGATCCACGCTTGCACCAGGCCGCGCAGCTCGTGCAGCGCCCACTGTGATCGGGCTACGGCCTTTTGGTTGAGGCTGTTTATGCGCAGTAGCGTGGCTGCTTTTTCGTGTTGGATTTTCATCAGCCGGCTGACAACGCGCGGGCACTCGGCTTGAAAGGCAATCGCCGATGCGCGATTTTGTTCGGCCGTGGTACTGCACATGGTGCTGACCTGGCCGCACAGCTGCCGCAGGCAAAACTCGGCCTCGGTCACATCTTCCAGCACGATTTGGCTCAGCTGGTGAGGGCTCAGCTGTGTGTCATTTAGGAGATTCGGACGAGCCAAATCTTCATTTTCGATGGTCGCTGCAGTCGGCGACAAACGCCGGTTTAGCTGCTCTATGACCACTCCGCTGGCCTGCGAAAATACCTGCGATGCACCATTTGGCTGGGGGCACAAGTCGTCAAAAAGTGTCTCAGCGTAGTCAAAGGCAAGTGCCATTTCGGTGCTGCAGGTGCGGTACTCTGGCACATCTGCTTGTGCAGCCGCCACCGGAAACAAGAGCGTTAAAATCCACATAAGCCCATTATACGCAAAAGTGTCAAAAAAGCACTTGACACGGGTGTGGTATATTGATATAAAAGAGGTGATCTTTGACGTCGGCTCGTGTCAGGCAGGGCAATGGCTTCCACCCCTGTGACATCGTCCACCACGGTTTATGTGCATATCTATGCACAAAAATGTGCTCATGAACCGTGGTGCTCACACACCGCTAAGATCAAAAACTATGAGAGTTGTTCATTCTAGAAAAAGACAACTCTCTTTTTTCTATTCATTTCAGCCCCGCAAATAATCGCATTTGCGGCTTTTTTGTGCTATAATACCCCCATGAGCACCCGCCAAGTTTTGCAGATTACCGTGCCGCGACTGAGCGAAACTGGCGCACTGGCGTCCGAGCAGATTTTGGCCGCGCTGCACGGGCTGCTTTCAAAGGCGCTGAAGAACAATATTGACGAGACAATTAGCCTTGAAATTGCCAAAGCGCGGGGGCGTATTTTCTTTTATGTAACCGCCCCAGCGCACCTGATCACGCTGGTCAAAAGCCAGATTTATGCGCAATATCCGCGCTCGCACATCAGTATTGTGCCGGATTATTTGACCGAGGAAAACCTGAAAGGCAAGTCGATTTTGTGTGCAGAGATGGGCCTGCGCAACCTCGAGGTGTGCCCGATAAAGCGACACCCGCAGTTTGTCGACCCGACCAGCATGACTTTTAATGACCCGCTGGCGACCATTACGTCCAGCCTAGAGTCTTTGTATGCAAAAGACAACATCGCGAGCATCCAGATGACAGTGCGACCCATTCGCCCTGACTGGAACCGTGTCGCGCAAGATGTCGCCAAGAAGTATTTTCAGGGTGGACTATGGCAATATGAGTGGTTTCAAAATATGTATCATTGGGCGCGCTGCGACCACAACAAAGGCACGCGTGTGTGGCGTTTTTGGGCGTGGGGATTGGTCAATCTGATGTTTGGCAAGATGGGCAAAAACGCAGCGCCAAGCGGAGGAGGTGATAGTGGCATAACGTATGAAGATGACGACCTCGACCGCCAGTCGCAGACCAGCCACCGGCACGACCGCGAAACGCCCTATAGCAGTATTTTTGATAGCATGTCGCGGTTGCAATATGCAACGCAGGTGCGGATGTTATACGTCCATAGTGACCCCGACAAGCTGCACGCCGAAGCCAAAATGCGTGAGCTGCTGGGCACTTTTAAGCAGTTTAGCTTGGCCCGCAGCAATGGGTTTGTGATCAGCAAGTTCACGCGAAAGTCAGACAGCAAGCTGTTTTCGGCGTTTAAAAACCGCACGCTCGACCGAGGTTATGCTATGAGTGGCGAAGAGCTGGCGACCATTTGGCACCTGCCGCTGCTGTCGGTCAATAGCCCGAGCATCCAGTGGGTTGAGTCTGCCACACTTGAGCCGCCGGTTGATCTGCCAGACTACACCACCGAAGACGAAATTACGGCTATAGGAAAAACCAATTTTCGGGGTGCGTTGCGGCCGTTTGGCCTGCGGGTAAAAGACCGCCGGCGGCACGTGTATGTGATCGGAAAAACCGGTATGGGAAAGTCGACGCTGTTGTTGAACATGATGCACAGCGACATTGACATGGGGCGGGGTATTGGGGTTATCGATCCGCATGGTGACCTGGTTGATGACATTCTGCGGCGGATTCCGCCAAGTCGAACCAATGACGTCATTTACATCGACCCCGCTGACGCAGCCCACCCGATTGCGCTCAACGTGCTGGAAATGCCCCCGGGGCAAACCGCCAGCAACGTGGCGGGCGGCATCGTGAGTGTCTTTAAAAAGCTGCACGCCGACAGCTGGGGCCCGCGGCTCGAGCACTTTTTGCGGAATATTGTGCTGACCATGCTCGACGTGCAGGGACAAAGCCTGCTGGGGGTGCTGCGTATTCTCTCAGATAAAGGCTATCGTAACCGTATTAGTAAACAAGTAAAAGACCCCATGCTGGCGCAGTTTTGGGAAGGGGAGTTTAACAAACTCGACCCGCGCAAGCTGGCAGAGGCGGTTGGGCCTATTCAAAACAAGGTGGGGCAGTTTTTGTCAGCGCCCATGGTGCGCAACATTGTTGGGCAAAACAAGTCGACTGTAAACATCCGCAAGGCGATGGACGAGGGTAAAATCATACTGGTAAAGCTGAGCAAGGGCATGATCGGCGAAGACAACGCTGCGATGCTGGGGAGCCTTCTGGTGACCAAGTTTCAGATCGACGCGATGAGCAGGAGTAACATTCCGCAAGACCAGCGCCGCGACTTTAGTTTATATGTCGATGAGTTCCAAAACTTCGCGACTGAGTCATTTGCGACTATCCTCAGTGAGGCCCGAAAGTACCGTCTGTGGCTGACGATGGCCAATCAGTACATCGAGCAAATGAGCGAGGAGGTAGCCGCTGCGGTCTTTGGAAATGTCGGATCGCTGATGGCATTTCAGGTGGGGTATTCTGACGGCGAGTTCCTCAGCAAGCAGCTCAACGAAGAGCGCGTGACGCCAGAGGATTTGACGAACTTGCCGAAGTACACGATCTACACCCGGCTGTTGGTCGACGGAATGCCATCGCCGGTATTTAGTGCAGACACGCTGCCGCCTTCACCCGAGAGCGAAAATGCCGATGTGCGGGTTGAAAAAATCCTCAAAAGTGCGCGGCACAGATACTCAAAGGGGGTCGAAAAAGTGGAGCAAGATATCTATAATTGGATGCTGCCCCCGGGCGCAAAAGGCACCACCACAAACGCAAAAGAGGTTGACGCACCAGTTGAAAAAGGAAGCAAACCGTCTGCTAAAACAAAGCCAAAAGGAGGAACTGCCCAGACCAAAAAAGAGGGCAAACAGCCTGTGAAACAAGAGCCAAAAGCATCCGAAAAGAAAAAGAATGCAACAGCAAAAACACCAAAAGAACCAGCCCAAACGGGTACAGAAAAAGGGGGCAACAAGTAAATGTTGCCCAGTGTCTTTGGTGGTAGATTGTGCCACATGGCACGCACTACACATTTACACTCTGGTCCTTTTTTTGTTTGTAGGTAAAACCTTCCCGAGTTTTAAGCCACGGCTCGTAACTCTGTTTTTGAAGGATCTCTATGGCTTCATTTGCCGTCGAGAAAAATTGCACAAGGTGCATGTCTTGTTCCTTCATGGTCGGGGTCAGACCTTTTGCGAACCGCTCGTCATGCAGGGTTCTGCATACGGCGTTCCACACTGGCCGCCAAAACTCATGTAAAAGAATCGTATATGACTCCTCCACGTGGTTTACTTGGCGCTCTTGGAGAATATTAAATATCTCATCAAGCGTGCCAATCCCCCCTGGCAGCGCAATGAATGCATGGCTCTGCAGGCTGAACATCTTCAGTCGCTGGTAAAACGACTGGTAATGCTGTCCCCAAATAACTTCTGGGTGCACGCCTTCTTCTCTATTGAGGTTTAGCAAAATGCCCAAACCGACTATTCCGCTGTTTTTCAGCGTATAGTACGGCGACCGCTCAGCACCAATTCTCACAGCTTCCATGAGCCCCACAGTGGCTCCGCCAACAATCAGTTGAAACCGCTGCGGGCCATTTTCTGGGCTCGCAAAGTGGTTCATCAGCTTTTCTGATAGATCGGCTGTTTCACCATATTCAGTATCTCCAGCTTTAATAGCTGCAGAGCAAGCAATGGTCACCCGAAAGTGCCGTGCATACTGCTCAGCGAGCATAGCCATCTGTGTTGATCTCCTTTTGCAGAAAATTAACCCGGTCAACTCGGGCATTTCTGGTGGCTTTGTCGACCAAAATCGTC
The DNA here is from genome assembly GCA_020629095.1 of Candidatus Altimarinota bacterium. GTDB lineage: Bacteria > Patescibacteriota > Gracilibacteria > UBA4473 > UBA4473 > JAHDDZ01. Next base: position 4,787 of record JAHDDZ010000040.1, read on the forward strand.
TCTGCCATTTTCAGGGCATCAACAATTTCTAATCGTGGATGAATTCCAGTTGTCACTGGTTTCATCATGTCTTCTGGGGTAGGTATTACCCCGTTCGCCAAGAGTTCCTTGACGATTGTTCGTTTTTCCATGAGTTTTTATTTTTTCATAGTTATTAAAATACACCTTTCTTTTCTATTATGTTTGCACTTTTGCCGACATGTAAAAGAACAGAGTGTATTCCTAATATATTTAAAACAAAAACTTTGTCAATACCCCTTTAGAGCCTTATATATCCATTGATTTCCATAGTATTGCAGCTGATGGTCTTTGTTTGGGGCAATCAGCACTTTGGCCTCCGGCATCAGCTCAGCCAGCTGATGCGTGTTTGCAGTAGGAATGAGCGAATCGATTTGGCCATGCAGCAGCGTGACCGGCACCGAAACAGATGGATAGAGCCCCACCACAGCTGGCAAGTTGTGACGCCTATGGCGGTTTTCTTGCAGCGCGTTCCAGGTTACGCGCGGCACAAACAGCCCCATGATGGGCACTTTCGAAACCCAGTCGGCGGGCGTTGTTGGCTCCAGTTCTGTAAAATATGCCCCAGCGACACCAATGAAATGAGCAACATTTTGAGGATTTTGCGCAGTCAAAACGAGCGCAGGAGCCGCGCCATAACTATGTCCAAGCACAGTCACAGGCTGGTTTTGTGCTGTGACGATCGGCAAAAGCAGCTCTGCCTCCGCGATGATATCTCGTTTGATTTTGTGCCCCGATGCGCCATATCCAGGTCGCTCAACCACCAGCACATTAAACTCTTCCAGCACTGGCGTTTCACTCAGCAGCCCCTTCCAGTGCCAGATACCCCCAAAGCCACCATGCACCAGCAGTAGCGGCTTTTTGGCTTTGTCGCCAATATCAAAATAGCGCAGGCCATCTGCCGTAGTTTCAATTTTCACATCCTTAACTATCTTGCTCATGTACCGCATTCCCCCAAAATCTGTCGCAATATATCGGTCAAATCCTTCGACAAACAGCAGCAAAAAAACGAATAGAAGCACCCACAACTGCAGGCCTTTTATAGTGCCCCACCAGATCCATTTAAGTGCTTTTTTCATATGAGAGTACAGCAAAAATAATCTCTTAGATTATTTATTTGGTGCCGCGAGATAGAATCGAACTATCGACACGAGGATCTTCAATCCTCTGCTCTACCCCTGAGCTACCGCGGCGCACGGCAAATAAT
>JAHDDZ010000041.1 GCA_020629095.1 Candidatus Altimarinota bacterium
CTGGTTACGGTTTCAGCGGGTTCTAATCGAAACATCCATTCGATATAAAAAAAGAAGGCCAACTCACTGAGTTGGCCTTTTCTTTTCCAGTAGGGGGGAACGACTAAGCACTTTTGCTCAATATTTTTTGAAGTTTGAAACTGACAGATTCAATATTTGGCAATCTCAGCATAATTGAATCTCCACCCGGAAAATAATCAAATAGAAGTGAATGTGATGTTTTAAGGTAATTGGGAAATAGTTCTATCAATTGCTTTTCAAATGATTTCAGTGTCTCAAGCGTTTGCTCTTTTTCATCAAATGAAGGGTTTGACCTTTTTCGTGGTAAATATCCAATCTCTATATACCCTTGGCACATCGGACGTGTCACCTGCCCTTTTACATAAAATAAAACCCACTTTTGATTTTTTACTGCTGTAGCTTTCGTTAACTTACATGCAGATGTATTAACTGCATCATGTAGCCCCTTGTTTGTATTGAAATCCATATTCTAATTATTTGGTAACCACAGCGCCACAACTGGCACACTGGCAACCAAACAACGGTCATATGAACCCAACCACCGCTCTGGAAAAGAACAAGCGGACGATTGTGCCAGATGGCACTTTTCATCACACCATTTTTATACATAAAAGAATCCACTCTGTCAAATCACTCCTCGGCCAGCACCACCGTGTGGTCAGCCACCGCAGCGACAAACGCCGCATGGTGCTCTACCACCAGCACGCCAGCGCCAGCTGCTTTCAGCAGCAGCACCTGCTGCACGATCTCGTCTTTGGCCGTGACAGAAAGCCCCGTGACGGGCTCGTCGAGCAGCACAAATGGCGTCGCACCAGTCATAGACTGACACCGAACCCGAGCCCCCACCAGTGCCAACAACCGCTGTTGCCCACCTGAAAGGCTGCCCGCGAGCTGGGAGTGCCTGCCAACCAAAGCGGGCACAGAGTCAGTCACAGAGCGGTCTGCGCCCCACAGCTGCAGGTGCTCAGCCACCGTCAGGCTCGGAAACACACACTGCGCCTGCGGAACATATATCAGCCCAGCGCGCGCACGCTTGTGCGTGGGCAGGTGGTCGATGGCATCGCCCTGCAGCAAAACGCCCCCAGCGTACTCCACCAGACCCATAATCGCTTTCAGCGCGGTTGACTTTCCGGTGCCATTTTCGCCCGTCAGCGCGACGCACTCCCCTGCTTTCACACGGCACGAAAACCCCTGCAGCGCGGTGTCTGCACCATATTTCACGGTCAGGTTGCGTGCCTCTAACATAGGCTGATTATAGGCCCATCGTCTGCCAGCGCAATAGCCCACGGTAAAAAAGACTACTCGCAGAGCAAGTAGCCTTTTTCTTTATACAAACCTCCCACGGGTTTCAACAGGGTCTGCCACACAAAGGGTTATCAGACAATTTCTCAGGCTCAATCTCTGCCTGATGATAAATTGCTGCCTCTGGAACAATGAAAAACACCAGCTGCTGTGTCTTTTCGTCAAAGAAATTACACAGTTTCCAGGTTCCGCCATAGCCCGTTTCGGCTATCGGCGCGCTGTCCATCTGGGCAGTGTGCACCACTAATCGATGCTTTGCAGGCAGGTTTTTTCCCTCTCCTGTTTCTACGATTACATAGTTTTCTAATCGTTTCTTAGCCATAATAATATGGTTTTTTTAAAGTGAAATAATAGGTTAGTACTCCTGCCACAAATCGCTATTGCCAAGGACTTTTCCGGCCTCTGCGACATGGTCTATTTCTAGTTCTGGATCAGACGAAAGTGCTTCGGTTATTCCCATTGCAAAGTCATTTGCATCCTCTTGGTCAATGCGCTGCCGCACAAGATTTAGGTCAGGGTCATCTGTTAAGTCTAAGTGAAGATCATCATACTCAGACTCCTTCGGAGAAATATTCATAATGCCAACCGCTGCAAAGTGCGGAATCATAAAGAAATGCACCTTGCCTGTTTCTGGATGCTGCGCAGAGCACAGGTGATATACCTCATTCCCAGATGGAATCTCTGCTAGGTTCCTGTTGCCCATTTCGGCAACCGCGACTTTCAGGTACTTAGTCGGTTTTAGCTTTTTGCCTTCACCGTCCATAACATTCAGATACTGCTTCAGCGCATCTGTAACTTGATCATTCGCCATAATTCTATGGGTTTTTAAAAAGTGAAAAAAATAGGTTTACATTTCTCTTCCAGCATATGCATTTTTCATCGGCTGAACTGTCCCCATTTCCCGTGGAACAGTAAATGTTACGGACTGTGACAACTTTTTGTCATGAAACATACATTCGTATGAATCTTTTCTCGGGATAATCTTACACAACCGCAGATTATTTTTGTCGTCAATCGCTGCTGTAGGAATCCCTATAACAGCATTTTCATGCGTAAAAATATGGATTTTTCCAGCATATTTCGACTCTGGAATGGTTTTTGTTACCAAGTCTTTTGCCGCTATTGGAACAATAGAAAGCTGCAAAAGCAGCTTGTTTTCTATCGGCAGAGACATCGGAAAACCTCGCATCTCTGTGCTTAAAATGAATTGTTTCGCCATAATTCTATGGGTTTTTAAAGTGTGAAAAAATAAATTACTCTCTATCCCAAAACTCCTTCTCAGAAAGGGATTTTGGCTGTGGTTTTGGAATTGATTCCTCTTCGGGCTTTGCCGCCCAGATGACATGCACCATGCCACACGGAATGAGAAAGCCGATATATGTATCGTGCTCTGCGTCATATGCCGTGCACTTCCAGTGGTAGTCATAGCTGCCAGAACTAAGCTCAAACTTGGTCGCCGACACAACCGAAATCGTGTCTCGCGCGTCATTCAGCGCACACTGTGGAATCATTACTCGATGGTACCGTGACTGGTAGTAGCTGATGCTCCAAACATAAAAATGCAGAAACGGAACTGCTTTTTCCAAATCCTCATGAAAGCAATCGTCTTCGTCTTCGCGTTCACTTCTGAAGCCAAACTGGACAGTTGTTTTTCGCTTTCCCATGGCGTCAATCAGCTTCACATGGGGTGTTAAATCAATAGGAGTTACCTCCTTTTTCTTGGCTTTTTTTGCCATAATTTTAAAAGTTTTAAAAGTGATAAAATAGGGTTAATACATCTTGCAGGGTATGAAAAAAGTCACATCCTTTTTCTGCTTTTTGTCGTGCCACAGGCATTTGTAGTAGTAAATACCACTGCCCTCCTCCAGCTCGACATAGGCCATGCTATGCACTTTCAGCTTCAACTTTGAAGTCAAAGCATACTCAGGCGTATAGACATATATCTTTTCTCCGTCTCGTACACCTTTTCCTTTTAAAGTACTTACACTTCGGAGAAATGAAGTTTCATCTTTTTTTGGCATTCCAGCACGATCAAGACGTCCTTGGACTGGTACAACAAGCCCATTCTTTTTAGGGGCAACATTGTGTATTACTTCAATCTGATGCAGTAAAGAATTATCTACATTGTCCATAATCTATGGTTTTTAATGATGAATAAATGTTTCGTTCGTGCCGCCCCACAAAAGGGAAAACACGAACAAAACAGGGCAATGTGCCCCTTTTCACCATCTGTCTGTAGACAAAAATCAAATGAATGTTTGTACCCCAAACGGGGTCGTGGGTGGTCTGTCAAAGAACAAATGCGCCCGCAGCTGGCTCACGCACAGCGGCAGCAAGCAATCCGCAGGACTCCTTCTTTATACTTGAAAATAGGCCAATGTCAACAGGCCTAAGCCTGCTTCTGATTTCCATTTACAACCCAAAAATGCCCCTACCTAAAACACAGAAACATGACTAAAATTGCCCACTGACTACTCCCCTACCCTGCTCAAATGACCCACCACAACGCCAATGACAGAAAGGTCTGCGAGCTGTTCTCCCTCGACTCGGATGGGCGCAAACGCGTCATTTTGCGGCACCAAATCGACCACTCCATCTCGATGATAAAACTTCTTGAGCGTGGCTTTTTCTCGCCCTAGCTGGGCCACAACCACAGTGCCCGCGGGCGTCTCTGTGCCCATTTTTGCGCTTCTGACAAAGACAATATCCCCGTCCATAAATCGCGGAGACATGCACTCTCCAGCGACTTTCAGCGCAAAAATCTGCTGCTTTTTGGTGCCAAACGGATACTCGATCCAGCCCTGCACGTCATCGACCACCCAGTCGGCCACCGCGGCTGAGACGTCTCCTAGCAGTGGAACCCGCGTGTCAAGCGGCGCTCGGTCATTTTTGTTGTCTCCCTCAGCAAAAAGCAAGTCGTGCACCGAAATGCCCATGAAAGCCGCTAAGTCATTCATTTGGCGTAAGGAAAAACTTGCATCCTCGTCTGCCAAGTATCGGTTTGCCAGCATAGTTTTACCCGCCACAGAGCCACTTTTTGACCCCAAAACTTCGCCTATCCGCAGCAACGGAACGCCATATTTCTTTCGATATTGCTCTATCCGCTTTCGCACAGCCACTTCGTCTATTTGTTGCATCCGCATTAGTGTATGAAATAGCACAAAACTGTCAAGGAAAAAATTAACTTGCGGTTCACTTTTGGGTGATTATACTGCACTGTGCAGCTCAAACTGCATCAGCGCACGTGTCGTATAATGGCTATTATCCCGGCCTTCCAAGCCGATGATGCGGGTTCGATTCCCGCCACGTGCTCCAGTAAAAGCCCAGTGCCACCAATGGTGAGAGTGGGGTTTTTACTCACGACGCAGTCAGAAATATGTAAAAATTAAGGATAGAAAATGCTATTCTTCATCTATTCGTGCTGAGTACAGCGTATATGGCACTGGACTTGGCGAATTTTCATCTTCTTTTTCTGCCGTAAATACCCACCGATATGTCTGATAATCAACCGTGTCGCAAGTAAACACAACCAAATCAGCCGCGTCAACCATAGTAGAAAACTGTGCTATATCCCCTGCTTCTATTCGTTTTCTGCCGGTAATTCGATAGGACTGGTCATTATAGAAAACGGCATCTCCGTACTGCAAACCGCCATTGTGCCCGTCTACTAGCGGCGCAAAGACTGCCCCGACGGGGCTTGGGTCAAACGCCCAGTTTGAGCTGTGAGCCCACACGACTGGCGTATTGTCATATGCAGTAGCCTCGTGAAAGGCCGCCCCCGTGTTCGTAAGGGCGCTTAGCCACACGCTTGGCTGGCTCAGCAGTGACCGGTCTGCAGTAACAGAAATATCATATTTGGGGACAGAGAAAATCGCCTGTGCGGCATATTCTATTTGGTTACTATCTAGCATTTGAAACGCCTGCCACAAAGCAGTTGCCACTTCTGCACGGGTCATTTGCTGCTGCACAGAAACGGACGAAACCATTTTTGCACTCGTGGTTTGAGCTATCGGAAAGTGATCTGTAAGCACCCGTTGCATTTCATTTTGTGTCAGTGGCTGGTCTGGTGCTGGCATATCAACCTCTATGAGGTCTGCCAGCTCCCATTGGAGCAGAATCTTATCTGGCCGCACGGCTCCATTTTTTGCCACCCCAAGCCCCTGCAGATGCAGTGCGACCATGGCTGCATAGTGCGGGTGGTCGGCGGACATATCTGTGAAGAGACTGTTTGCACTATATAATGCTCGTAGCAACGGAGGAACAGCTCCTGTTCGAGGAAGTACTTCTATACGTGACAAGTCATCTGTGTTTCGAGAAATTGATTGATATATGTTTTTTCCACTTGTTATAGCTGGTGCAACGTCATAAGACTCGTTCGGTATTTCTGCTCTCATTGGCGTATATGTTTCGCGCTCAAAATCTGCATTTTGGTTTTGCTCTGGAGGCGCTGATCCCTCGGTCATACCTTCCCAAGGATCTACTCTATATCCAGTCCAGGCCCCTCCACGAGAGCCTCCTCCGCCTCCTCCTGAGGTACTGGTTGTGCTGCCGCCCGATGTAGAGATTGTGGTAACAACTGGCGGGTAATATCCACTAGTTTCCCCACTCGTGCCGCTATCCGTATCTGTCGCCGTTGACGTATCTGTCGTGGTCGATGTGCTTGTCTTTGTGCCG
>JAHDDZ010000042.1:0-1708 GCA_020629095.1 Candidatus Altimarinota bacterium
TCACCCGCTTCCAGCCGCTTTCGGGCGGTGGTGGGTTCGTCTGGCGCAAAGTGATCTGCGTAATACAAATCCACCTCGCGGATGATTTTGTCAGTATCAATTTCACCAGCGTGTGCATACTTCAGAAACGCCTTGTCATTGAGTATTCCAGCATACTTTTCCTTCAAGTTTTGCATATCTGCCTTGTCATTACTACTGTGCCCGTTGGCCACCAGCAGCTGCTTAAACAGCTCTGTTCCTTCATCTATTTTACTCAGGAACGCTTTTACAAATGTTTGTTTATCCATATTTTTTATGGCTTTGCGGGCTTTCGCCCTGTGTTAAAAAAGATTTTTATGGGCCCAAAACGCGTGCTTTCACGCGTTTTAGGCTTCTGGGTGACGCTGCATCAGAAAGCCAACATCATCATCTGTAACCGGACATGACAAGAAAAATGAGTAGTAGCTTGGATCATACTTTTTTATGAAAGTATGAAATGCCTGCACATTTGATCTTGTCACTGGTTGATCTATTACCATATAGTTTGGCATAGTCGACATCGGCTTTTTGATCACCATCAATTCTGTTTGCTTCTGCTTCATTGCTTTCATCTGGGCAACTTCTGCGTTCATTGCGTCCATGACTTTCTTCATTTCACCAAACGCAACATAGTGCTCCTTTACCCGTTTTTTGTCCTTACAGATCATCATTATTACGGTCATCAGCTGGGCAATATAGTCCAGTACAAGCGCAAAAATCAGCGTCGAACTCGACTCAAAATCATCATCCAGAAACCCCTCCAAGTACTCTATTTCCGCGGTGGGGTTTAGTTTGTTGATGGCATTTAGCACGTCATTCATCTGCGCCTTTGGCACAGATTTGACGGCAAACTCCATCACGATTTTGAGCGTTGTGCACATCCGATCAATGAATTGCTTCTTCAGCGTTTCATACTCTGGCAGCTCATTTATTCCTTGCATCTCTTTCATGGGCTTTGTTTTTCAATTTCTTGAATCATATAATCAACTTGTTCTAAGTTGTTTCTATAAAGCTTTTTGAATGCCTCTATCTCCCGATTTCTAAGCTTCTTGAGCTTAATCTGGTCATTCTTTTTTGTATAAACCTTCACTTCTGCTGGTCGTTTTTTTGCAGATGTCAGAACCCTGTTATAGAGCTTTTTTGAAGCCGTTTTATAGCTCTCTATCACTTTTCTTTCAAAATCTGGTTTTGAAATAGATTTGATATCGAGACTATAAATTTCACTCCAAAAGGCTTTGTACATAACCTCTTTAGCTATGACTCTTAAATGGTCTCCAACTGTTTTTCTCGGATAACAAATGCTAAGTACCATTAGGGCTTTCCCTATGAGGTTTTCAAGGTTATCATAAATTTTCTGAACAGTGCTTTTTGGCCTTCCCCAAAAAAGTGATAGAGAAGAGAATGCAGATTCGATTCTTGCTTTTGCAGTTTCTGCTTCCTTGTTTGAAAGCTGCAATTTGTTGAGGATGCGTATCCATCCATTTTTTAGATTTTCTGCATCAGCTTTAAATGTTGCATATTCTTGCTTTGAGAGTTTCTCAAAATACCTACTCTTATTCATCCGTTCTTTGTTGTCCAGAATCCTCTTAAGCTCATAATCTCCAACGATTTTGTCGCCTTTAGGATTATTGAGCTGTTGCATTTTTAACTGAACTTCGCAGTCTTCTACAACAGCCCTAGCAACTGAAAT
>JAHDDZ010000042.1:1718-4404 GCA_020629095.1 Candidatus Altimarinota bacterium
CCGAATAGCTTTTTCTAAATTCTTCATATTGCTACTTTTGTGCCACGCTTGTGGCGGTTTTTTGCCCAATATTAGGCGGTTTTTTCATCAGTTCGTGTAATTGCACAAGCAGTTGTTCTTGCTGTTCTGTGCAGTTTGTTCGAAATGTCTTCACTCTTTTGAGTATCGACACATCATCCATGTGCGCTGTTTCAATATCAGCCGCAGTACACAGCAAGCCCAGCACCAAAATGTGCGCCTTGATAATCAGTGCTGTTGCTTCTTTTAGCCCACAGTGATAGATGCTGTACCAACCAATCAGGAGCGGAAATAGGGCAGCAGCATCATACCGCATGCCCAGTAAGTTAACCTGTTGAGCTGGAAGGCCCGCCAGGGTGAGCACCTTACAAAAATCATTCACGGCAAGATTTGCCTCATTTTTTTGTATCTGCAAAAACATTTCTCTGGTCACGGCACCACATTCCATAATCCGCTTGTGGGTTTTGGTCAGCTGCTTGTGGGCATATAAGGCCTTTGGTTGCAGCTCATTGTCAGACGTGTTTGAGATTATATTGTCAAGCAGTGCGGTCCATGTGTTTAACATAAGATTCGCATCACGATCCCAATTCGACAGGTCTCCATCTCGGAGTCGCTTAGCAGCATCTAGCTTCTTGGCGGCCTCTAGACTTTTTAGTCTTTCAGCCGCAATGTCACTCATGGCTGCGTCTTCCTTCGTTACAAACTGTCCTAAGACGTTTTCGGCAACAAGGATCTGTATCATAAACAGGCTCACCAGCCCTTGTAATTGTTTCATCGAAAATAGTTTTGTGGTGGTTTCCCACCGGGTTTAAAATTAAGATTCTGATACATTTCGCTCCCACACAGAGGCGATTTGCCCCATGAGTCCCTTTAGGGTTTTCTTTGTTTCTGTTGTAAAATTGACAAGTGGACCCCTATCATTGTATCCATAGATTACAAGATCGCAGTTGATGCCGAGTGCCATGTTTGATATAGCCAATATGATGCCCTTCAGCGCACTTACTTGCGCGGCTGGCAGGATCATTTCCTTGGTCTTTTCTGCATTCGAAAACTTCCAAAATGTCTCGTGAAAGTCATATTCGGCAACGATTTTTGTTACTGTTTCTTGGGCAATGCCCATCAGTAACAGCACTTGTGTAAACTTGTAAATCATTCGATCAAGCAGCTTTTGCTGCTTTTCAACAAATGCTTCGTACTCTTTTGTGTCTCTTTCATTCATCTGATAAAAAGGTTTGTGGGCTTTCGCCCGGGTTTAAATTGAATCTAAAAAAGAAAAATATTGCTCCACATTTGGCGCATGAATATCAATCTTGCGTGCGGCTTGAACCGCATTAAAGAGCATTGGCTGCAGGTGAAATGGCGCAATTGCAATTCCAGTCACTGTATTTCCTTTTTCAGGAATGTACTTTGAGCCAAATTGCACGTCATGGCGGGTTACATCCTTTGCAGGTGAAGCCCATTTTGCCATGTTGTACACTCCTTCTAGCCCATGCGTATATGCGTCCCACACGACCTGTTTTGGGTCGGCATATTGGTTGCGGTCACGCACGGCAAAATCAAATTGAGCCACCACAGGAAACAGCTTTCTCAGGTCATCAGACAGGTTTTCACTTTGGGCAAATGAATGCCGATCGCGAAATGCCGTGTCTGGATTGCTGATGTGTGCTGCTATAGATTCTGTGTAACCAGTCATAAAACTGATGATTTGACCCAGCATTTTTTTCAGGTGTAAATGGGCTCGTTTCACCAACTCTTCGGTCGAAATCGTATATGGATTTATCCCGTTAAAACAGTGAAATTGCGTTGTGAAAATGCCATCTCTTTCCCTACTTTGCTCATACTCATGGGCATATCGCTTGTCGAGTAATCGCCATTTTTCTACGGCTTCTCGGCTTACTTTACAGTACTTTACGTACTTCATATGCTCATAGATCAGCTCAGGCGCCCATGTCCAATAATAAATAATTGGTGTGCACTTTGCTTGCATGTACTTCATGTGCTTGGTCAGTTCTGGCTCTGCCGGAAACTGACACGATTCCATTAAAAACTTTCGGGTTTCTGCCGCCATGCACCACACATAGTTTTGTATCTGCTGAATTATCTGCAGATGTGTCAGTGCGCTGGTTCTCTCAGCAATCCTCCAAATGCCATCAATGGCCGTTTCTGGATGATATTGCCGAGACGCATTAGAAGCCGCCATGTCATACTTTTCAGTATCAATAGTGACCTCATGTGAATATAAAAACCCATCCGCTGCAAACTGTGCAGCTTGCGCCCAAGTTGCCGCAAAGGCTTTGAAGATACTAGATAGTTCTTGATAATACTCCTCCCGTGTAATCGGGATAAATGATTCCTTCATCTTTCATTGTTTTTGTGCTGCTTTCGCAGCGGGTTTGATAAAATATATTTCTAAAATAAGGACGAATGTCCTCCCTCTGGTCTGAAAAAGATCAGGCGCCCCATTGGGCACCAGACTGCTCCAGTGCGCGTTGAGGACGACGTTACTCTACTTGTTTTTGACGAACTCGTCAACCATTGTTTTCATGCTACTTTTCTACTCATTTACCCCCTTTAATCTCCACTATCATGACCCCCCAATTGGGGGTTTCTGGCTTCGGCTCCTTTCCCTAATTTCCCCCATCATGACCCCCGAAATCTCCATTCCCAT
>JAHDDZ010000042.1:4504-5859 GCA_020629095.1 Candidatus Altimarinota bacterium
AATGTCGACAGAGACACCCAAATAAGCGCGATCTGTGCGCACCTGCGCGCCAACCCGCGCCCCCGCCACAAGACCGTGCAGCCACACGTCGCGCGGTTCATCGCTGACGGCGTCGAGCGGCGCGTCATGGTGCTGTGCAACGTGCTGGCCGACGGTGTGCGCATCGGCGCGCACGAGGTGTTTTCGACGATCGCCATCATGCCGGCAGTGCGCGATGTAATCTTGTGCCTGGCAAACGACCACCCCGAACATGTTATCGGAGACCTGGCCAGCCTGCGGCGCAACGTGCCGATAGTCTATGAGTATGTTCCGCTCACAAACGCCCGCGGTAAAAACCGACGTGGCCGCCCCCGAAAAGTGCAAACGAGTGGCCTTTGAATTGTCTTTCTGCATGTATTGACACTGGTATCAATAATATCTATAGTGCAAATGCAGTGCGGTTCTTTTACTTGACGGCCGTTATGGGCACAGGCCTGCTGGCAGTTGTGCACGTGCGATTTATCGCATACGCATGCATGCTGGTGGGTGTTCTGCTCATAACGATGAGAAGACACGAAACACAATTATTTTATCAAACACGGGGGAAAGCCCACAAAATTTTTAATTATGGCAAAAATAAAGCCAAGTCAAGACAGAAGAAACAGACGACCAAAAGTGGAAAAAGCTGAATTAGACCAGTTTGGAGATTCAGTTTTTAACTTGTCGGATGGCACATCAACAAAAGCCGTTGATAGGCTTTTGAGTAAAATGCAGAAGCAAAGTAAAAGGCGAAGCAAAAAGCGGGTGCCAAAAAAGTATTAATTTATTTCAAACAGGGCATCATTTGTGGTGCCACAAAACGTTTAAATAATGAAAGAAGGTATTATAGCGGTTCATGAAACAGTGAATGAAACAACAGAAAGCACAGGTCTTGCATCTGCCAAAAGCAGAATGTATGATGAACAGAGTGCAGCCCACATGGGCCAGCGGAAAAATGTAAAACATCTGGGACGCTATAAAAAGCGAAATAGAGAAAATGGCAGAGACCGAACGCGGTCTCAGTATCGACCAATTATTCTTATAACTCAAAAATCTCACTAGGAGATAAAGGCATCTCGATGCCATCTGTGCACGCGGGGTTCCCATCTTTGAACTTCCGTGCTGCTTAAAGTTTAATTTTAATCTGTCACGAAAGTGACACAAACCCGTTTATTATGAAAATATTTACAGACGAGGAATTAAAAATCATAGCACAGGGGCTGGTTGAAAAGGCCTACCGGGCGTATGAAATGGAGAATAAGATGACCAAAAAACTCTACACAAAGCTCACACCGCGCAGATAACTAGGTATACAAATCGTTTTGTAAAAGAGCTGA
>JAHDDZ010000043.1 GCA_020629095.1 Candidatus Altimarinota bacterium
TTGGCGTCGGCCTCATACACACGGCTACTGCGGTGATACCAGTTTCATGCTCCGCAGCGGGCTGACCACACAAGTGGGCACGCCGCTGCGGGCACTTTGTTCTACGATGCTTCCGAAAAGATCTGACCCAAATGGGTCTGTTGGGCTTCGCATTAGAACTGATTAACGCTCCAAGAACTCCACCACGAGGGCACTATAGCCCGCTTGATTTGCTTTGTCAAATGTGGGCTTTTTGCTAGCTTTTTGGTAGGGTTTTCCTATTATAAACCCAACATGGAAAAAGCATTTGAACATAATAAATACGAAGACAACGCCTATGCGAGGTGGGAAAAAAGCGGGCACATGCGGGCAAACGCGCACAGCGATAAACCGCCATTTACCATTCCGCTGCCGCCGCCAAATGTGACGGGGCAACTGCACTTGGGGCATGCGGCCATGCTCGCGGTTGAGGATATTCTGATTCGCCATCGAGCCATGACCGGCCACGAGGTGCTGTGGGTTCCGGGCACTGACCACGCGGCCATTGCCACCGAAAACGTGGTGCTGAAGCACCTTGGGTCCAAAAGCCGAGAGGAGTATTCACGGGCAGATTTCTTGTCGCATTGTCGTGATTTTGCGCAGAAAAGCCACGATACAATCATAAACCAAACCAAGAAAATGGGCGCATGGCTGGACTGGTCACGCGAGGCGTACACCATGGACGATGACCGCAGCAATGCGGTCTCTGAGGTTTTTGCTATGCTGCGAGAGGACGGCCTGATAGAAAAAGGATACCGTATGGTGAACTGGTCGGTCGGCGCGCAGAGCGTTCTGGCCGACGACGAAGTCGAGTGGGAGGACCGCGACGAGGTGATGTATCACATTCAGTGTGGGCCGTTTGTCATTGGCACGGTGCGCCCAGAGACCAAATGCGCTGACAGCGCAGTGGTCGTGAACCCTGATGACGAGCGATATAGGCACTTAATTGGCACGTCGTTTGAGTATGAAACGTATGCCGGAAAACGGCAGTTTCACGTCATCGCTGACGAGCACGTCGACCCCGAGCTGGGCACGGGCGCAATGACGATAAGCACCGCGCATGATGCAAATGATTACGCGATTGCGAAGCGGCACGACCTGCCCTTCATTGAAAAGATAAACCGCGATGGGCGCATGACCGCAGTGGCGGGCCCGTGCGCTGGTTTGACCGTGAAACAGGCGCGAAAAAAGTCGGTTGAGATCATGCGTGAAAAAGGGCTGATCGTGGCCGAAAAACCATATGCGCATAGCGTTCCGTTGTGTTACCGAACCGGCACGGTGGTTGAGCCGATGCTCAGCGACCAGTGGTATGTGATGGTTGAAAAGCCCTTCACAGACCGATTTAGCGGAAAGCAAACGACGCTGAAAGAACTGACGCTGAGCGCCGTACGGGACGGTCACGTCGACATCATTCCAGAGCGATTCCGTAAGATTTATTTTCAATGGATAGAAAATCTGCGTGATTGGTGCATCAGCCGGCAGATTTGGTGGGGTCACCAGATTCCGATTTGGTACGATGAAAATGGAATAGAACATGGAACGCGGCCGCTTTCTGTCAGTTTTGCGCGCCATGGGGAAAGCGAAGCAAATGCGGCAAATCTCATTCAGGGAAGTGAATATGACACGCCGCTGACGCCGCTTGGGCAGCAGCAAGCGGCTGATTTGGCGACGAAGTGCGCCGATGGGGGATATGCAAAAGTGATTTCATCTGATCTGACGCGCGCCAAACAGACCGCAAACGCAGTCGCAGAGCGGCTTGGTGTGCCGCATGAAATCTGGCCAGAGCTGCATGAAATTAGTAATGGGAGCTTGGTTGGCCAGCCCTTGCCAGATGAGGGTACGGTGCAGCACCTGATGCACGAGCAGGGGATTGGGGAGTTGTGGCCGCAGCTCAAAGAGCGCGCCGAGGCCGTCTGGGAGCGGGTTAAGCAGCTGAGCCCCGAAGATGGGCCAGTGCTGTTTGTGTCGCATTCAGCGTTTTTGGCGGCGATGATGGCGGTGCGCAGAGGTGTACAGACGCTTGACCAGTGGTATTTATTTGTCGAAAACTGGGACATGGAAAACTGTGCTACGATTGATTTTGTGCTGCAAGTGCCACCAGCTGGCACTGGCCGATCGGTGCTGGTGGTGCGCCACGGGCAAAGTGAGGGCAATGCTGCGCAGGTGATTGCCGGTTCGGTTGATACACCACTGACAGAGCTGGGTAAACAGCAAGCGGCTGAGGCTGCTGAAGGACTGAAAGGAAAGGGGATTACACGCATTATTAGCTCAAACTTGAGCCGCGCAAAAGACACTGCGCAGATCATTGCTGATGCGCTTGGGGGCATTGAAATAGAGGCGTGGGAGGATTTGCGCGAGTTTAATTATGGAGACATGGAGGGCAGTGCATATATGCCAGGCGAGCAGAACTTAAGTCGCTCTGTGAGTGCAAAAACAGGTGATACAATGCCCGAAACAGAGGCAAGAATGAAGCGTGTTTTAGAGAAAATATATGCGTTGCCGAAGGACGAAAAAGTGCTGTTGGTCGGCCATAATACCGCCACGTGCTTGCTGTTTGCAACCGCCGCGGGCAAGGGGGCAGACGAGTACGTGGCGGCGCGAGACGATGGGTGGTATATGAACAACTGTGAGGTGCGCGAATTGCAAGTTCCAGGCAACCTGAAACAAGACCCAGACACACTCGATACTTGGTTTAGCAGCGCGCTGTGGGCGATGTCTCCACTCGGCTGGGGCAGTGGTCGCAGCACCCCAGAACTCGAAAAGTTCTTCCCGACAAATGTGCTGGAGACTGGGCACGATATCATCTTTTTTTGGGTAGCGCGGATGATCATGTTCAGTCGCTATGCTACTGGTAAATACCCATTTCAGACGGTCTACTTGCACGGGCTGGTGACCGACGACAAAGGCAAAAAAATGAGTAAAAGCAAGGGCAACGGCATTGATCCGCTTGATATGATTTCTGAGTATGGCGCTGACGCAGTGCGCCTGTCGCTGGTTATTGGCACGACCCCAGGAAATAATATTCCAATAGGAGGCGCGAAAATCAAGGGCTATCGAAACTTTGTAAATAAGCTCTGGAACGCGACGCGTTTTGTGCAGATGCAGGCCGCTGGGGCAACGCCCGATTTGACTCCAAAAACACTGGCAGATGAGTGGATTTTGAGTCGGTTTAGCGCCGTTTCGCAGCAGGTAAATGCCGCGCTGCAGGCATTTCAGATGAGCGTCGCCGGCGATGCAATGTACCATTTTGTGTGGGATGAATTTTGTAATTGGTACATCGAGGCGAGCAAAACTGACCCTAACTCGGCATTTGCATTATCACTTATGCAGAGCGTATTGCAGCTAGTTCATCCGCTGTGTCCATTCATCACCGAGGCCTGCTTTGCTGCACTGACCGGAAAAGATGAGTGCCTGATTACGCACAAATATCCGTTGGTGGAGTATGAAAATACCGATGCGCAAGCGCAATTTGCAGCAATACAAATAGCCGTGACCGAGGTACGGCAATTTCGTGCAGACCAAAAAATGAACCCAAAGGCGAAGCTAACTGCATATATAAAATCTAAAAATGCAGCTCTGATAGCGGACTTGGCGGGATTGGAATTGGCTGAAAATGACATAGATTTTGCGCACCCAAAGATGATTTCAAAAGGGATTGTGGTTGATGTGCCGTTTGACGCGGAAGCCGAAAAGGCCCGTCTGACAAAGGTTATAGCGCAGCTTGACAAGCAAATTTTAGGTATGGAGGGAAAGCTTTCAAATGAAAAATATATCGTAAATGCCCCAGAACAGCTGGTTGCAGAAACTAGAGAGAAACTAGGAAAGGCAGTCACAGAGCGAGAAAGTGCACGTAGTCAACTAGCTGAAATTAATTAATGGCGTTCCGATTTGTCGGTTATGACTGGATCGAAAAGTCATTGTGCTTGCGGTACGCGGTGGGCGACACGCCAATGATCGAAACGTGGACGTTTGGCCACGATTGGGCGAGTGGTCATAGCAGAGAAGCCGCTGACAGAGCGGCTTTTGGACTGTGGGTTATGGCAGGCGTGAGCTACTGGAAATCGACGCTTGACCCAGAAATCATTTTTGAAACAGGCGGTTTAACCCAATCTCAGAGCGACTTTTTTAGCATGGTGTGGCAGCGTGGATTGGGCGAGTTTTTCTATCAAAATGATCTGGACCCAGCGCAAACAATTCCATTTCAGGCTACTGCTGAAGTGGTTCCAGCGCCTATTTTACTACCCAATTTGATGGGAGCAATTGTGCCACTGGGCGGTGGAAAAGACAGTCTGACAACGCTTGAATTACTAAAAAAAGGGGGTAAGGAATGCAGCACCTGGACGATTAATGCGAGTAAAATATTGGCTCCACAACTGGCGAAAACGGATGTGCCGCACATGGCTGTTTCGCGTATAATTGACAAAAACCTGCTCGAGTTAAACACCAATGGGGCACTGAATGGGCATGTGCCAATGAGCGCTATTTATGCTTTTGCAGGGGTGCTGAGTGCTATTTTAACGAATGCAAAATATGTAATTCTGAGCAATGAGCGGTCGGCGAATAGTGGTAATTTGGTGCACAAAGGCATCGCAATCAACCACCAATGGAGCAAGTCGTGGAGCTTCGAAATAGCATTTCGCGACTATGTCTCTTCTCACATTTCACCGGATATTGAGTACTTTTCGCTACTGCGTGAAATGTCAGAATATGCTATAACCAAGCGGTTTAAGGCGCTTTGCTGGCAGAAATATAAGACATGTTTTATGTCATGTAATCGCAACTTTCGCCTGTCAAAAACAGGGCAAATGAGCTGGTGCGGCGAGTGCCCTAAGTGCGCTTTTGTGGCGTGTATGCTTTCGGCGTTTGTCAGTCCAAAAGAGCTCTGGCAGCTATTTGAGGGCGAAAATTTGTTTACTAAAAAAGAACTCAAACCAATATTTGACGCGCTGCTGGGGTTGACAGACGTGAAGCCATTTGAGTGCGTAGGCGAAGCGGATGAGGTTGCTTTTGCACTAGCACAAGGGAAAAAGCAATACTCAGAACTGGCAGAATGGAATATTCCACTCGTGGAAAAACTGCCCCCAGAGGTGGCTAAAAATGCTATCCCAGCAGCTTTTAAAACGCTATCAGATGCGTAATTTTGGTACTGTTCTCGTATACGGTTTTGGTGTTGAGGGCAAATCGACAACCAACTTTCTGGATACTAAAAATGTTCAATATGACATTCATGATGATGCGAATAATATTTATAGAAATGAAAAAGACCTCTCTGAGTATGATACTATTTTTTGCTCTCCGGGGATAAATAGATCAGATTTTACTCCAGAAGTGCAGAAGAAATGCACCTCGCAAACAGAGCTTTTTTTATCACTTGTGCCAGTATCAGAGCGGCATAAGCTGATTGGTGTTACAGGAACAAAGGGAAAGACAACTACGACCACGCTGCTGCGGGATGCGTTGCGCACGGCTGGGAAAAAAGCAGACTATGCGGGGAACATTGGCGTGCCGGTTTTTGACGCGCTAAAGGCTTTGTCAGAGCTGGATTATCTCATTTTAGAACTGAGTAGTTTTCAGCTACAGCACTTGAAATGGTCGCCAGAAATAGC
>JAHDDZ010000044.1 GCA_020629095.1 Candidatus Altimarinota bacterium
CACTTGGGCAAGTGCGACTTTGGCTAGGGGACTGGTCTGGGTTGCGAAACGAAAATGAGTTTGCGTACGCCTGGGTCTATGATTTTCCTATGTTTGAAAAGAAAGAAGATGGCACGCTGCAGGCAGCGCATCATCCGTTTACGCGACCGCATGACGAGCATATTGACATGCTGGAAACCGACCCATTGGCAGTGCGGGCATATGCATATGACGTGGTTATGAACGGGATTGAGCTGGGGGGCGGTTCAGTGCGAATCCATGACCCGAAAACGCAAAAGCATATGTTTGAGATTTTGGGCATGGGGGAGGAAGAAATAGAGATGAAGTTTGGGCATTTAATCAAGGCATTTCAATATGGCTGCCCACCGCACGCCGGGTGTGCTATGGGGCTTGACCGCTGTGTGATGCTATTTGCAGATGAGCCAAATATTCGAGAAGTAATTGCATTTCCAAAAAATCAAAGCGCCCAAGACCTGATGCTAGGCAGCCCATCACCTATGCCAGAGAAAGAGCTGGCAGAGCAAAATATACAGGTTTTACCAGACCCACTTGCATAATTTTGCACAATCACTATAAATAAGAACGTCATGCGAACTCCACGAAGACGGCGATACGGCACATCTCTGCGAAAGCGGCGATCAATAAACATCATTCCACACCTGACTTTGCTCTTGGTGGCGGCATTGGTTGCATGGCTTGGTTGGCGCCTGTTTCAGGTGGTAGCTGGGGCAACTTCTGTCAGTAGCATTACTGCAGAGGCGAGCGTGAACAGCGGCGTAGCTGAGGTGAAGCTGGCCGGCACAGAGGGCGACACATGGGGACGCGTATATGATGGAAACTTCATCCGTACTGGTGACACAGTGCGAACCAAATCTGGCGGACAGGTGTCGCTTGATATTGGAGGGAATACTGTGCTGAAGCTCAACGGTGATGCAGAGCTTGTTTTTACTGAGCTGCATGAGGAAAAAGATGGACAAAAAAGTGTTATGCTTGACCTGAAAAAAGGGCAAATGTGGGCGTATGTGTCAGAAGATTTGCAAGGCGAGGGCACGCCAAATTTTCAGGTGCATTTACCACTCAGTAAGGTCTCTGGCGCGGGGAGCATAATAGATATTACGACTTCAGCAGAGTCTGACGTGGTGCGCGTTTTGACGGGAGCAGTCGATGTTGACATTGAAAAAGTGAGCGGAGAGACACGAAATATTTCGGTTGGGGTCAGCCAAAAAGCGATGATTACGAAGGCTGATTTTGCCGCTATACAAAATGGAAAAAATGTCTTGGAGGGAGTCGAAAGTACATTTGAGGAGTCTGAGTGGAATCTTCAAAATTTGCAAGAATTTGACCCACAGCGAGTTGAAGAAATTCGCCGAACCATTGAGCTGCGGTCGCCTGCACTTGTCACGCAAAAGAGGGACCCTGAAACGGTGTCAGATGAAGATAAGTCTGAGCTAGAGTCGCCACAAATTTTAAGCCCGAAAAGTGGTGAGACGGTCGCTGCACTTGAGGATAATAGAGTTGTGGTAACCGGAAAAGCATTCCCTGGAACAAAACAAATTAAGGTGCGGACTGATCTTTCGAGTGATTTTTATACGTTGACAAAATATGAGTCTGGAGATGCAGAATGGGTGTATGTTATTGCTACAGAATATGGCACACTGAAGTATGGTCAAAATACAATCCGAGCCTATGCGGTCGATGAAAAAGGGAAACAAACGGAAATTGCAACCAGTGCTTTTACATATGAAGGAGCAAAAGATGGCCTGCTAACGCCCGACGCAGCACCGGCTGTTGGTGACACAGATGCCCTTGACGCGCCAGTTCTGAAGGCGCCAGTCATTATGACCCCGCCAAGCAGTCCATTTCGAACGGCAAATGAGTCAGTTGCAATCCGTGGGACGGTGGATGTGGGAACAAATGCCCTTGAGATAAATGGGGTTCGGTTAAAGTCATTTACGGTTGGGCAAAAGGCATTTGAGTACACTGCGACGGTCCGATCTGGAACGCTAAAGCAGGGGGAGAACACCTACCAAATAGCCGCATATGGCCCAGGGAATGAAATAGCCAGCACGAAGCTGGTAGTAGTTTATACGCCACTTGAAACAGATCCAGTTGTGCCAACTGATCCAGAGCCGATTCCTTCGGTGACAGACAAAACAGAAACCAATACAACGACAACAACTCCGCCACCTACGGAGCCTGCAACTGAACCAGATTCAACTACAAGGACTGATCCGTTTGATGCCCTTGAGGCACAATATCAAGATGCTTCTGCGACAGAGTGATGCATTTTTCAGTTGAAAAAATCAAGGCCACAAAGGAGGCAGATGCATGGGTAATGCAGCACAAAAAGGGGTCAATTCATCAAACATCTGCGTGGTTTTTGTTCCAAGAAACCATTCCTGGGAGAAGTGATGCAGTGGGGTATTTGTGTCGAAATGAGGGAGGCGAAATAATGTCTGTGTGCTGGGGGATGCGCATGGACACTGGGCATGGGGCTTTTTGGTTTTATACCCCACGTGGGCCTGTCTTTTCCAGTGCTGCCGCAGGAAAGTTCTTGGTTAATCATATAAAAATAGAACTCAAACAGCACAAAAAAGCAATCCACTGGCGGCTTGACCCGCCTGCCACAGCAGCAGAACTGGCGGATATGGGGCTTGGAAGCCTGCTGAAAGAGGTAAAAAGTTACCATCCGACCGACTCGCTCATCATTGATATCTCACAAACGGAGGAGGAAATCCTATCGCAAATGAAGCGAAAAGGGCGTTATAATATAAAAGTGGCCGCCAAAAAAGGCATTTCGGTTGTGCGAACTGGTGGGGCAAAAGTGACTGATTTACAGGTTTCGGAGTATATAAAACTGCAAGATGAGACGACCGATCGTGATAGGTTTCGGGCGCACGATGCTGATTATTATACATCGCTTTTTGCTTCACTTGGAAAAAATGCCCAGCTGTTTGAGGCGTTTTCGTCTGACGGAAAAGTGATTGCTGCGGCGATTTTAACGATCAGCGGAAATGAGGCCATTTATTACTTTGGAGTCAGCACGAGCAACTCGGCTGACCGGCCGTTGATGGCTCCATATGCCCTGCAATGGGCAATGATGCAGTATGCAAAATCGGTCGGATGTAAAAAATACGATCTGACGGGAATTGCGCCTGAGGGGCAAGAAAATCATGCATATGCGCGAATGACCCAGTTTAAAACGCGCTTTGGGGGGCAACGACTTTCCTACTCTGCAGGAAGGGAAATACCAATTCGGCCAGTGCTCTATTGGCTTTATCGGCTCAGCCATTGGTTGCGAAATGTTGTTCGGTCTGTGATATAGTTTGCGTCTCCGGGCATATAGGGCGTAGATGCCAAAGCTAGTAAAACGCAATCTTCGCTGAAATCTTGGAACTGATGCCAGCAATAGGTCGGGATGTAAATCCCCTTGTTTGGGCTATCGAGCTGCACTGTGGCAACTCCGCGGGTATCTTCAACCTCTGCTGTGCAGCTGCCGGACAGGCACACAAACAGCTCGTGCTCTACGTGATGTGCGTGCTGGCCGCGCATCTCATTTGGTTTTCCGTGCAGCCAATAGGCCCGAACCGGAACAAATGGCAGATTTTCAAACTCGCATGGAGCCAGCCAACCGCGGCTGTCAGCGTGTTTTGGTAGTGTGATTATCCCCCAATTCATAGGCTGAGCCTATTGATATCTGTTTCAAATTGCAACAAAAAAGCCCCATTTCGGGGCTCTCTTTGATAATCGATTATTCGATTTATTGCGGCGGTTGACCCTCAAAGATTCGGATAACCGTGTTAACGATTGCGTAACTAAGCAAGATAATAACAATCCCGATAATTGCGTAAAGGATAACCGTTCGCCCTTTTGACGCTGCTGCGTCGTCTCCGCCTGATGTCAGGTAGAGGAACCCACCATAGATTACCATGATGATGGCGATAAGCCCCAAGAAACCAAGAAGCCAGTTGATCCCTGTTACGATGATCTGCTTCAGGCTGCTTTGGCCGTTTGTTGCCGTGCCAAGGTTGGCTGGAACATCAGTGCTTGGGTCAAGCAGTTGCGCTGCTGCCTCTGGGGCAGTCGCTACAACTCCTGCAAGAAGAAGTCCGGTCAATGCTGTTGAAAGATATTTCATGAATAGAAGAAATGATTACGAAGTTATTATAGCAGAGATGAATTGAAAAAACAAGCATCTGCAGCGAAAAAGGTGTTAAGCGGCAGCATCGCCAGAAAATGCACCAAGGATAGCGCTGACAATTGTGTAACTCATAAGGATAATAATAATACCAATTATAGTATAGAGAATGACCTTGCGAGCGGTTTGAGCTTGGGCGTCGTCTCCGCCAGATGTGAGGTAGAGAAACCCAGCATATATTATAGCGATGATGCCAATCAGGCCCACAAAGCCAAGCGCCCAATCTATTCCCGCTACGATTACGGTCTTCAGGCTGCCCTCGCAACCAGTCGCCCCAGCAATATTATCAAGACAGTCGTTTGTAGAAATGAACTGATCGGCTTGCGCAAATACTTTTTTCATCTGGTTATTATACACGTAAAGCGGGCAAAACAGCAAGTTGTAAAAAAGGGGCAAAAAGAGTTGACAGGTGGAGCGGGTCTGAATAGAGTCGTCCAGCTGCCTCAGTAGTTAGCTACTTGGCATGCAGGTTTGGTTGCGGAGAGATCTTTTACTTGTCGGCAATCCTAATAGTATGCGCACTGCTTTGCGCATATTATAAAATTTATAAATTATGTTATGCAAATGAATCTTTCATTTGCTCATCAATAGATGAATTCGTTTGAGAAAACAAGTTACGATAAGAGTTATGGACGAATCCCTTGACTGACATATCCGATGAAGGACGCTGTAGTGAGCGAAATCCTTGGTGAGCGCACAAACACGCTTTGACCCAGGGGTCTCCGAATGGGGAAACCCACGCCGCATGCGGCGTACCATGTGCCCAACATATTAAGCACATGGAGGCAGGTCGGCGAACTGAAATATCTCAGTAGCCGGAAAACAAAAATCAATAGAGATTCCCTTAGTAGCGACGAGTGAAGCGGGAATAGCCCAAACCAGTATTAGCTGGGGTTGTAGGACTTTATATCGAGAAGACACATATAGAAGAAGTAGCTGGAAAGCTACGGCATAGAGGGTGATACCCCCGTATTTGAAATATGTGTCCATCGTGAAGTATCCTGAGTAGGTTCGGACACGAGAAATCCGGATTGAATCTGGGAGGACCACCTTCCAAGGCTAAACAATATGTCAGATCGATAGTGAACAAGTACCGTGAGGGAAAGGTGAAAAGAACCCCGGGAAGGGGAGTGAAATAGATCGTGAAATCCATAACTTACAATGAGTGGGAGCCCTTCGGGGTGACCGCGTGCCTTTTGTAGAATGAACCAACGAGTTAGCCGTATGGGGCAGGTTAAGGGAGTATCACCCGAAGCCACAGCGAAAGCGAGTCCGAAATGGGCGTTTGTCTCATGCGCTAGACCCGAAACCGGGCGAGCGCACCATGGGCAGGTTGAAGCGACGGTAAGACGTCGTGGAGGACCGAACCACCGAGTGCAGCAAAACTCTTGGATGACCTGTGGTTAG
>JAHDDZ010000045.1 GCA_020629095.1 Candidatus Altimarinota bacterium
CGTCTCGGTGGTGTAATACGTTTTCTATGAAAAATAGAACGCTCATTCGTGTTTGTATAGCAATACTTCTTGGCTTTATTGCCTACAAGTCAGTCGGAAATATGCCTTCAACTGTTCTCGTAATTGCTGCTGCAACTTTTTCAGTATTTCTTTATATGACTCACTTCATGGCATTTTGTTTTGATACTTCAGGGCTTGCTGCAACTATGCTTAGTGCTGCGGCAGCAATAATTCTTCTCATTTCTGGGTTTTGGTTTGAAATGGAAAATGCCTCAGATGTCTTCGCAAGAAATGTTGCATGGGGGTGCATTCTCTTTACTGGAGCTGTATTCCAGCTCTGCGACTGGGCATATACAAAACCGAAGACTGCAATGGATTGAAAAGAGCAAAAAGGAACTGTCGATTTCGGTCGCAGTTCCTGCTTTTTGTTGCGTGTTTTTTTGCGTGGCGTATACTTCGCATAT
The DNA here is from genome assembly GCA_020629095.1 of Candidatus Altimarinota bacterium. Taxonomy (GTDB): domain Bacteria; phylum Patescibacteriota; class Gracilibacteria; order UBA4473; family UBA4473; genus JAHDDZ01. Next base: position 465 of record JAHDDZ010000045.1, read on the forward strand.
GAAGTTCACAACGCATTTTGTCAAAACTAGTAAAGACGTACCGGCCGGCGTCGCGTCAAAAAACGCCGAGCTGCTCATCCGCGCGGGGTTCATCCACCAAGAAATGGCTGGAGTCTATAGCTACTTGCCGCTGGGGCTGCGCGTGCTGGAGCAAATCACCCAAGTGGTGCGAGAGGAAATGAATATGGCCGGCTGCATAGAGATGAAAATGCCGAGCCTGTGCCCAAAACAAAACTGGGAAAAAACCAACCGATGGGAAGGATTTGACGTGCTGTATAAACTGGAAACGAGCCACGGCGACGCGGCGCTGTGCCCAACCCACGAGGAAGTGATTACGCCGTTGGTGCAGCGATATTTAAGCAGCTATAAAGACTTTCCAGTGTGCCTGTACCAGTTCCAAAACAAATTCAGAAACGAGCCGCGCGCCAAGTCTGGGCTGCTGCGCTGCCGTGAGTTTCTCATGAAAGACGCATACAGTTTTCATACGTCACAGGCGGATTTTGAGCAGTTTTATGACCGCATGAAAGTGGCATATGATCGCGTGTTTGAGCGGCTTGGCATAGGGAACATCACCACAATTTGCAAGGCCGACGGCGGCGCGTTTAGCCGCTGGAGCCATGAATATCAGACATTTCACCCAGTGGGCGAAGACACAATTTTTTATGACCCAGAGACCGGCGAGGCGTGGAACAAAGAGGTTGCAGTCGGCACGCCAGATGACAAAAACAGCGAAGAACCAGCCAAAGAAAAAGAGCAGGTTGTGTGCGAAAGAGCCGCTTCCATAAAGGCCTCGTGCGATGCAATGGGCATAGAACCATGGCAAGTGCTGAAGCATGTAGTCTTTGCCGACGGCAACGAAAAGCCTGTCATTGTGGCGACTCGTGGAGATTTGGAGGTCAACAAGCTCTTTGTGGAAGCGGAACACGGAAGCCAATTGAAGCCAGCCACGACTGAGCAACTGGCCGTATGGGGCATGGTTTCTGGCTTCATCAGCGTTGTGGGCACTGACCACGGCGCAAAAGTATATGCCGACGAGAGTGTGCGGACGGCTAAAAACTATGTGACGGGGGCAAATGCGCACAACGCTGACTTTGTGAATATAAACGAAAACGACTTGATGGTGCACCAGTGGGGGCAATATACCTTTCCGAAAGAAGGATTTTTGAGCACCAATGGGAACCCATTAAAGACAAAACCAGCGGTCGAGGTCGGGAACATTTTCCCCTTGGCGACCAAGTTTTCTGACGCGTTTTCATTTACGTACATGGGCGACGATGGCACGCCAAAGCCGGTTATAATGGGGTGTTACGGCATTGGGGTCAGTCGGTTGATGGGGGTCATCGCCGAGGTGTATGCCGACGAAAAAGGCCTCAGCTGGCCAGCCGGAATGAGCCCCGCCGACGTTCATATCATCGCTTTTGGAAAGGCTGACGCGCCTTATGCTGCGGCTGAGGAGCTGTATTCTGAGCTGATAGAAAATGGCATTACGCCGCTCTATGACAATCGAAATGAGAAGAAGGTTGGCTTCGGGCAAAAGATGGCTGAGGCTGATTTGATCGGGGTGCCGGTGCGCGTTGTCATCACCGAGCGCACGCTGGAGTCAGGCGAATTTGAGCTGTCAAGGCGAGACGAAGATGCGCCAAAACGGGTCAAGATTGAAGATATTATACAGCATCTTTCATGAATCTTTTTGCCGCTGAGGAAGAGAAGCTAGAGCAATATAATCTCTATACAGATGGGGGTAGTCGGGGCAACCCAGGGCCCTCCGCTAGCGGTGCTGTTTTATATGATAATACCATGACGGAGATTGCACGCGTGGGGAAATATTTGGGTGAGCAGACGAATAATTATGCTGAGTACGTTGCGCTGCAACAAGGGCTGGAAATGGCGCACCAGCACGGCGTTCGGCGGCTTGTGTGTCACCTCGACAGCGAGCTGATTGTGCGGCAGTTAATCGGTCGATATAAGGTAAAGCACCCCGCCATTAAGCTGCTCTATAAGGATGTTCGCAGGTTTTTGGTGCACTTTGTAAAAGTGGATTTTATGCACGTTCGCCGTGAAAAAAACAAGGTTGCAGACGCAATTGTAAATCAAGTCCTCGATACCGGAAAAGCCGTTTGCTGAGCGACGATTTCGCTGCCTAGGTACCATGTTTCACGCAGCTGCCCACAGAGGTACAAACTGCCCGTTACTAAAACTGGCAATGTGCTTTTTTCAGCAGCAGTTAGGGCTTTTTCAGGGGTGTCAAAAGTAGCGCACGGAATGGCTGATGCATTGGTTTTGAACCAATTTTGGATGGCCTCTGGCGGCTGAAACTCGCGGTCGCCTGAAGCGACCTGACACGCAAAAACACTGTCTATGACCGGTAAAAGCGACCTCAAATCATCCAGATTGTTACTCTGCGTAAGGCTCAACACAACGGCATATTTCCGCTCTGGCAGCTGAGAAACCAGCCATTTATATCGTTCTGAGGAATGTGCCCCATCCAAAAGAATCGTATCAGAAATGCGCTCAAGCCGCGCTGGCAAAGGCGTAGGAGCTGTATCTGGAACACACCAAATCATGTCCTCGACCAGCTTTTTTGCGCAGTTTGGCGTGTGTGAAAAAGTACATTGTGGGGTCATTTTTGATTGCATCATCGCATGAAAAGCCGCATCAGCACTGGTGTAAACATGGCTCGTCTCATCTGTAATTATGCCTGATTTTTCCTTTGCGATGGCTGCTTTTGATCCGCCAAGCAGTTTCATATGGTCAGTTCCAATATGCGTTATTACCACTCTGCGACTGCCTTTCAGAGCATTTACCGCGTCGAGTCGACCCCCAATTCCAACCTCGGCAATGAGTACCTGTGCCCCAAAAACAGCAGCTGCACGCACCCCAATAGCCACAACGGCCTCATAGTATGTTGGCTGCAGGTTGTGCTTTTTACAGACCGACTGCACGTAAAAAGTCGCATCGGCAAAGGCCTCAGCGGAAATGAGCTGTTGATTGAGGCGAATGCGCTCATTGACTACCTGCAGGTGCGGGCTGCTGATGACCGCCACATTGGCATTTGTAGCGCGCAAAAAAGCCTCGATCGCCGCACAGCAACTGCCTTTTCCATATGACCCCGTCACGACAATCCGCTCATCAAACTGCCGCTCCTGCCGCCCCATCGCGTCGAGCAGCTTGTGCATTTCGGTCAAGCTGGGGGGCTGTCCAGCACGGAAAAACGCCCCCTCGCTTTTCAGGCTCAACAGCCAATTTTCTGCTTTGCTCAGCCCTGTATGCGTTTGCATCATCGCCTTAATCGTATGAATAAGCAGCGACAAGTCAACCAAAAGAAGGAGCTACCATGGTAGCTCCGTTCTCTTTTCCGTTTCTCAATAATGATACGCAGGATCATCTTCTGCGCTAAAACTCCATATGATCCAAGTAATAAATGATAGAATAAAACCTATCGGATAGAAGATCTTAGCTTCGTCAGCCCAATTTGCCTTTTCTGGATCTAAGTTTAGTATGTTTGCCATAGCGGCCGGATCCCAATCATAGAAGACAGAAATAGTTGGGGTAGCCAAGAAAAATAAAGCACTGACCCCAAAGACAAAGAGCAGTATAACGTAGACGAGTTCGCCTATTACAGCACCCATTTCTTTTATACAACTTGTACAACTCATTATATATGTATTACACCACCGAGACGGAAAAGAGCAAAGATGCCCTATCACGACCATATATCCCGCATTGTGTACGGTCTCGCCCAAGTGGTATGTGAATAAAGGGACACTCTTTTTATAGCAAAATACTACTCGTTGTCAAGGGGCTAAAACGCCCGCTCAGTGACTTCACGGAACTGCATGCGGCTGCGGTCAAAGTGCAGATCAAGCTTTCCCACAGCGCCATTACGGTGTTTCACCACGTTGATCTCAAGCAGGTTACTGGCCTGACTTTCTTCATTATAATAATCATCACGATAGAGCATCATCACGATATCGGCATCTTGCTCGATCGCCCCACTGTCTCGCAGGTCACTGAGGATCGGCCGTTTGTCGGTTCGGCTTTCAACAGCACGGCTCAGCTGACTGAGTGCCACCACCGGAATGTGCATCTCGCGCGCGAGTTCTTTCAGGTTTCGGCTAATCGCGCTAATCTCGTTTACGCGGTTGTTCATAGGATTATAGGACCCACTCGCGTTCATCAGCTGCAGGTAATCAATAAACAAAATATCTAGCCCCTGCTCCATTTGCAACCGCCGCACTTTGGCTCGGAGCTCGGGCAGGCTGCCGCCCATGTTATCATCAATAAAGATATTCGCCGACCCCAGCGCGTCCATCACGCCGCCCATCTTGGCGAAGTCATTTTCGTCCAACTTACCCTTGTGCAGCTTCCAGCTATCGACGCCGAGCTGCGCGCAAAACATCCGCTCGACCAGCTGTTCTTTACTCATTTCGAGGCTAATTATCCCTGCTCGTTTCTTTCCAGCGATCGCGGCATTTTGCGCCATGGCCAGCGCAAGAGCGGTTTTTCCCATACTCGGGCGCGCCGCCATAATGACCAAATCACTGCCATTAAACCCGCCATTGAGCTTTCCGTCGATGTTGGCAAAACCGGTGCTGACGCGGCTTTTGGTGGCGAGTTCTGGGTTTTCGTGCACCTCAGAAATGTGCTCATATCGCTCATTCAGCACCTCTTTAATATGAATAAATCGGTCGCGGATGAACGTTTGGCTGATGTGAAACACGGCTTTCTCGGCCTGCTCCAGCAGCTCCTCGACGGGCTTGTCGGTGTCATAACCCAGCCCCTTTATGGTATCTCCCGCAGCGATCAGCTTCCGCAGGGTGCTGCGGTGTTTGACCGCTTGGGCATATTGAAACAAATGCGACGTGACCGGCACGCCGTTTTGCAGCGCCGCCAGATATTCAGCCCCGCCAATCGTCTCCAGCTTTCCCTGCGCCTGCAGCTGCGTGGCGACCGTGACCAAGTCAATTGGGTGGCTCTTCAAAAACAGCTCCATCATGGCGGCATAGACCAGCCCGTTATGGTTGTGGTAAAAGTCCTCGGCCACCAACAAATCAGCGATTTTGATCATCGCGTCTTTCTCCAGCAGCACGCA
>JAHDDZ010000003.1:0-12584 GCA_020629095.1 Candidatus Altimarinota bacterium
CATTCGCGCTATCCTACAAATTGGGGCAGTAAACTTTAATCTGAAGTCAGAACCCGAACAAGAGGCCCTTATCCGCCGGTTACAACAGTTTGTAAATGCACTCGATTTTCCAGTACAGATTCTGGTGCAGAGCCGAAAACTAGATATTGATCAATATTTGGCGGAACTAAAACTAAAGCGAAAAGATCTAAAAAGCCCGCTACTGCAAGAGCAAATGGCAGACTATATGAGTTATATCACCCGATTAGTTGAATTTGCTGATATCATGGAAAAACACTTTTTTATAGTTATCCCAGTTAACCCTGCTCGTGCTGAAAAGAAGGGAATGCTCTCAGATTTTCTCAGCTATATTACTCCAGATGATACCGCGGTAGAGGTGATAAAAAGGCGCAATGAGTTTTTACAACTGAAAAAAGAAATGGACACGCGGTTGAGTGTCATTATGACTGCCATCGACGGCATGGGACTTTTGACTAATCGGCTCACCACAGCAGAAATTATAGAGCTCTATTATGAGCTCTATAATCCGACACTTGCCCGCCGGCAAAAATTTCAGTCGATTGAAGACCTTTCTGTGACTAGTTAAGATTGCTTTACACGCACTTGTGGTTTATCCATTTGGCGTTTAATCAGCCACTGCTGACCAACTCCAAATAGAGTCGAAGTTAACCAGTAGATACCTACTCCGGCTGGAAATGTGGCTGTAAAGAAACCTATCATTAGTGGCATTGCCCACTGCATTACTTTTTGCATTTGCTGCATTTGCCCAGCCATGCCACTGCTGGCAGCTGCATTTGGGGCTTTTCGCATCATAAACCGAAGTGCAAACCACTGCGCAACAGCGACCAAAATGGGTAATGGAAAGACATTTGCCTTTGAAAGGTCAAGCCCAAAGAACTGCAAGTTTCCGGCACTCAAGTTTAGTCCGTCTTGGAATGAGTAGAGCAGCGGCTGCAGGTGTGGGCTGAGGCCTTCCTGTACGATATAGTAAACCCCCAATAAAAATGGCAGTTGCAACAGCATCGGCATACAGCTGCTGAGCGGATTTATCTTGTGCGTTTTGTAAAGCTCCATTGTCTTTGCGGCTAGCGCCTGTTGGTCATTTTTATACTTCCGCTGGATTTCTTGTAGCTGCGGCTGAATGTGTTGCATAGCTTGCTGCCCTCTCATCGCGCGTTGGTTTGGAATAAACAGCAACAGCCGCACAATGAGCGTCAGCAATACAATAGCCCAGCCAAACGAGTTACCTGGCAGCACGTTTGTCAGCCACGCCAACAGGTTGAAAAGCGGCTGTTTTATCACTCCACGAAAAAGCTGTCGGAAAACTCCTGGCTTTTTGATTTCGACTGGAGTTGAAGTAAATTCCCCCAGTCCAAGCGAGTAGTTTCCAGCCTCCGTGAAGACTTTATTTTGCACAGATGCGGCCTGAAACGTCAAGCTATTTCGCTCATTTTCTGGATCAATGGCGCTACAAATCGTGCCACACTCTGCACAATTTTTTGGGGTAATGTCAATACTTTTCCCGTTTATAGTACGGTAAAATCGCACATCGCCACACGCTGTTTGCAGTGCTGACGGGCTGCCCTCGATGCTCCAACTAACCAAATTCCCGACAGGAACCGAATTAGTAATAGGCGAAAGAGCCACCGCAGCCAAATCAGCCTCAGCCGGAGCTTCTGCATTTCGTGACTGCCAAAAGCTAAACCCCAAATAGAAAATGAGGAACCACATCAGGGTGCCACGGATGAAACTGAGTGTTTTTTTATTCATATTATTTGTGCATATATTTCCTGCAAATCAGCGATTATTGCAGCGGCATCATAGCCAGTGGATGCAGGTTTGTAAATCAAAATAAGGGCGCCTTTTCCGTGGTCGAGCTGGACTTTTCTCGCAAGTGCATATATCTGTCGCCGTAGCCGATTTCGATCGCTTGCCGCCTTTACATCCTTTTTTTTGACCACAACGGCGACTTTTCGCATGGCTACCCAGTGCGAATATCGCACTAGAAAGTGCCTTGTTTTAATGTTTTTTGAACGAGAAAAAACCCGCGCAAAAAGGCGGGTTGTAAGTCTATTTTCTTTTGAAAGCATACTCCTACCAGCGGTTTTGCTTGGCTCCCACACTCAGCAATTTTCGCCCTTTTCCTCGTCGGTTACTAATAACATTTTGACCACCGTTTGTGCGCATTCGTGCACGAAAACCATGTGTCCGTAGTCGTTTTCTCCATCGTCTTTTTGCCAGCATTTTTCTATTGTCTAAAAGTGTACTTGCCGATAGTAGCCAGCTTTTTCTCATTGTCAAGCTTGACATGTGGCGCTGGCGGCCTATCATCGGCTGGCTGTTTCGAGAGCAATCAAGGACAAGTGGCGGAATTGGTAGACGCGCTAGCTTGAGGGGCTAGTGGGCAAACTATGCCCGTGGAGGTTCGAGTCCTCTCTTGTTCACCAGCACACATCGCGGAGTAGAGCAGTGGCAGCTCGTCGGGCTCATAACCCGAAGGTCGCAGGTTCGAATCCTGCCTCCGCAACCAAGCATGCAAAAAAAGACCCCGAATGGGGTCTTTTTTGATTGATCTTCTGTTCTCCTTTAGCAGTCATAGATAACACATTCGACCATTGGAGCATCTTTTCCTCTCACTGTCATCGTTTCGCGAACTCGTTTTGCAACTTGGTCTTGTATATTTTTCACATTGCTTTCGGGCGCAAACAGCTTCACAAAGGCATCTTTTGATGTTTTCTCTATATCATCCCACAGCTTTGTATTGTGCTTCACGGTTTTATATCCTCGGCTAAGGATATCCACCTTTTTAATTTTCCCTTTGCTCTGCAAAATTGTCACCACTGTCAGGCCATACTCCCCCATAGCTTGGCGCTCTTGCAGCACTTTGTGTGGCACTTTGTACCCCAGTTCATACATATTCATGGTTGCTGGAATCTGCTCTTTTTCGGTCATCATGCGCACTCCAGCTTTGTTGATCACTACCCCCTGCCCATTTTTCATAATATGCGTACGGTCAAGTGAGAACCCCAGTTCGTCCATAAGCATATCACGAGCACCATATCGCATATACATCTCCCCATGAATTGGCGCAACATATTTCGGATTCAGCAGAGCAGTCACAGTCTTAATTTCCTCTTTATACCCGTGCCCACTCACATAAATGTCCATATCCATGTGGTTGATGGTCTTTAACCCAATCTCGCTCAGGTTGTTTTTCACCTTCACAATCGCCACTTCGTTCCCTGGAATTGGGCTACTGCTGAAGAGAATTGTATCTTCTTTTTTTAGTTTTACGTCTTTGTGCTTGCCAGCAGCCATACGTGTCAACGCAGCCAGTTCCTCCCCTTGGCTTCCAGTGCACAAAATCAGTACCTTGCTCTGATCCATTTTGTTCGCCTCGCGGTTCATTTTTCGCACCGTGCGGTCTTTGCATTTCAAGTAATTTAGCTTCCTTGCAATGGCAATATTTTTCTCCATTGACCGTCCACTCAAAAACACAGTTCGACCGTGTCTTTCTGCGGCTTCGACAATCTTCGCGACCCGCCCAACAGAGCTGGCAAATGTGGTCACCAAGAGTCGCCCAGGCGTGTCCTTAATCACTTTTGCAATCCGTTCTTCGATCACGTGCTCACTTTTTGTGTGGCCATCTTTCATCGCGTTCGTGCTGTCTACCATGCCCAAAACCACTCCTTTGTGCCCAATCGATGCAATGCGAATAAGGTCAGATGGCTGATCGTCAGACGGATTATGGTCTACCTTAAAGTCGCTTGTGTGCACTATCGCGCCATACGGCGTATTCACCACAATTCCTAAGCTATCTGGAATTGAGTGATTTACATGGAAAAACTCCACCTGAAACTTCCCCAGTTTCAGTTTTGTACGGGGCGTGCACTCTGTGATTTTCAACTTTTTGGCAATCCCAAATTCGTCGCTGTTGGCAAGAATAAGTTCCTTTGTCAGGCGACTTGCATACAGGTTTGGAAAACCGAGTTCTGGCACCATATACGGCACTGCACCAATGTGGTCCAAATGCCCATGCGTATAAATAATTCCTTTGATTTTGTGCTTATTTTTGACCAGATATCGAACATCTGGGACTAGCACGTCGATGCCCAAGTGCTCTGGGTCAGGAAACAAAAACCCTGTATCAATGAGGATAATGTCATCTCCCCACTCAAGAAACATACAATTTGAACCCACTTGTTCCATGCCACCAAGGGGCACAACACGAATATCCCCCATGTTTTTTTGCGCCAGTGTGTTCGTTACATGAAATTTATCGCGCTTTTCGTGCGTTGGCTTATCTGCCCATGGGTCATGATTTGTCTTCTGTATTTTCTTTTGTGGTGGTCTTCCACCACGTCCGCCTCTTTGCTGCGTTTTTGGCTTGCCAGTTTTCGGTTCCGGTTTTTGTTCTTGCACTGTTTTTGTCGCAGGCTTTTTATTTACTGGTTTTTCGGCCTTTTTTGCTGCTGGTTTTGCCGTCTCCGTAATTCGATTTTTGCCGAGCCATTGGCTCAGCTTTGATCTATTTTCACTCATATTTAGTATGCGTTAGAAAGTATTTTCATGCATTGATTTCTGCCACTTTTCAATGTACTTTCCCTCGCGCTTTTCATCTGTTTGGGTCTTGGCTGATGCGCATTTCTTGCGATTTCCAGCTTTCCTACAGAAGCGATTTGGCGGCTGTCACCCGCTGAGGCAGGACGTACGAATGTCGTACTATCGCCCTGTTAGCAATGCGGTGCGGCTGTCACGCTGACCGAAAAATTGCATTATTCTTCTAAAGTATACACACTCCACACAAAAAAGCAAATAGCCTGCATTGCTCGTCAAAGGACTATTCTGTCAAACTAGTACTCTGGATCAAAGAAAAAAGAGGTAATCAAGAACGCCATAGCGGGCATGCTGAACCAGAACTGGTAGTGATCAATAAGCATTCGAGCGAACCAACTTTGGTTGTAAATACTGATGCTGGTTGAGTACAACATTCCCTCTACGAATGAGTTTCCTGATAGATAAATGAGCACAGTGCTAAGAAAAAGACCCGCAGATAGTGCAGCAAAAACCCCATGAATAGCCGTTCTGGCAACCCAGTGATCATGTTTTTCAACGCCGATATGAAATGCTCCCCTTACCACAAAAATGACAATTGCAAACAGAAAAAGCAAGAGGCGAGTTATGGCAAAAATATTATCTGCGTAAACAGAGTCTGTAAGCGCGTTCCAGCCGCTGCTCATGTCAAAAAAGTATTGCTTAATGAAGGTCGCAATGGCATCTGATGTAAGCACCGCAATATAGGTCGATAAGATGAGCTTGAGTGTAGAGTTTTGCCCAAGGATAAAGTTGTATGCGAAGAGGACTATAAATGCAGCTGTTAGGACTAAATCCCACGAAAGTGGCAAATCACCAATCGAGGCATTTGCGATGTTTGCAGCTGGCTGCCCATTTCCCCGCGGCTGAGTATCTATAGCATTTATCCCTCCTTCTAAGGCCCCATTTCCACTATTGGCAGCATTAACTGCTACCTCATTTGCAGAGCCAAAAAGAGCATCTAGCCCTACTGCGCCGCTTGTTCCCCAGTTTCCAAAAAGCCCCGAAAGCCATAGATTTCCACTACCTCGCAATACCCACCATAAAAAAAACAATAGCAAAAGAATGCCAAGCAGCACCAGTAAGCCAGTTATTTGCGGTCTGCGCATTAGCTTTTTGCACGCTCCATATAGTCCCCAGAATCAGTATTGATGACCACTTTGTCACCCACTTTGATGAACTGGGGCACTTGTGCGATGTACCCCGTTTCAAGCGTGGCAGGCTTTGTGCCAGCCTGCGCACGGTCGCCTGTCACACCAGGGTCGGTTTGGGTCACCTCAAAGGTCATCTTTGGGGGCATTTTTACGTTAATTGGCGCATCGTTAAAAAACTGTAAATCGACATCCATTCCCTCCACTAAAAAGTGTGCTGTGTCACCCAATACGCTACGCTCGAAGCTATGCGTCTCAAATGTTTCTTGGTCCATGAAGTCAAATTGGTCACCTGCGGCATATAAAAATTGTGCCTTACCATAGCGCATATCAGCCCCCTCAAACTTTTCTGCCCCCTGAAAAGTGCGGTCAACCACTGCCCCTGAAACAAGATTTTTTAGCTTGGTCCGCATGACGCCAGCGCCGCGTGCAGACTTACTGTGCTGGTTCCACATGACTTGCCATGGGTCACTGTCAAGCACAATTGTTTTGCCAACTTTTAGGTCTGTAATACCCAGCATGATGATTTCAGTTAATTCTATTCTATGGTACTGGAGCAAAGTCGACTTGGCAAGTGGGTTGTGTTTTGCTATAAACCACATGACATGACAGAAAAACAAGAACAGCAAATAGACGTGCATGCGCTGCAAGACCAGCTGGCTAATGCAGAGGAGCGCGCTCTGCGAGCGGCGGCTGACCTGCAAAACTATAAACGGCGTGAAGATGAAGCCAAAGCCATGTGGTCATACATGGCCATTAGCGGCTTTGTGACGCCCCTGCTAGGGCGCATTTCAGAGCTTCAAAAAGGAATTGAGCACGACCCAGAAAGTGCACTTGCACAGGTCGTGCAGGCATTTTTGGCGGATGTTACAAAGGGCGGTCTCAAACCAATTGTGCCAGTGGCGGGCGAGAAAATAAACCCAAATATGCACGAAGTGCTGATGCAGGCAGACAGCGGCGAACCGGGCACAGTTGCCCAATTACTAGAGGCCGGCTGGCAGTTCGGCGAGAGAGTTTTGGCCCCTGCGAAAGTGAGTGCCGTGCCTGAATAATTGTAATAAAACTACTATGAAAAAGAACAAAACGCTTGTGTGGATTATGGCCATTTTAGGGCTCATCGCCATTGTGGGTGGCGCGGTGCTACCATTTCTGCCGTTCAACTGAGCACCAAAAAATGCGTAGCCATCGGGCTTTCTGGCGGAGTCGATAGCGCCGTTTCGGCGCATTTACTGTTGGAAAAAGGATATGACGTAGTGGGTGTATTTTTACGCACATGGAGCCAGCGCGACCCAAACTGCCCACAAACCGAAGATGAGAAAGATGCCCGTTCCGTAGCCGGAAAATTGGGCATTCCACTGCACAGCTTTGACCTGACAGGAGAATATCGCGAAGATGTTTTTACGCACTTTTTGGCAGAGCTAGAAGCTGGGCGCACGCCCAATCCAGATATTTTGTGCAACACAAAAGTAAAGTTTGGTGCTGCTCTGAAACTCCTACCAAAGCTGAATTGTAGCCACTTTGCGACAGGACACTATGCCGCGTTAGTGCACGAAAATAGATTATTTTCTCTTCAAAAGCCAGCAGATAAAAATAAAGACCAGACGTATTTTTTGCATGAGCTGAACCAAGATCAGTTAGCAAAAGCTATGTTTCCATTGGCAAAAATGACTAAGCCAGAAGTGCGTAAAATAGCCACAAAACAGGGTTTTTCGGTTGCTGAAAAAAAGGATAGTGTGGGCATTTGCATGGTGGGCGATCGCGACTTTCCGCAGTTTATTGCTGATTACATTTCGCCCAAACCCGGCGAGTTGCACGAGTGGGGCACTGAAATCATGCTTGGAAATCATATAGGAACCCACTTTTATACGCTGGGGCAGAGGCGCGGGCATGGCATCGGCGGGGTTAAAAACAGGCCCGAAGCACCGTGGTTTGTCGTGGCAAAAGACGAGGAGGCACGTGTGGTGTACCTCAGTCAAGATGAGTCGATGCTAAATAAGTCTTCAGTTGTGGTTAAGGCAATGCACTGGAGCGCTGGAGTTCCGCCAGCAGCGTCATTTACTGCTACTGCAAAAGTGCGATATCGCACGCAAGATGCCCCGTGCACCGTCACCGTTTCAGGGCCAAAAACCACTGTGCAATTTAACACCCCAGAGCGCGCCCCAACCCCAGGGCAGAGCCTCGTGCTCTATTCTGGCAACACCCTTTTGGGCGGCGGAGTTATTTCTCAAACATACTAAAAAGCCCTGTTTAGGGCTTTTATCGGCTTATTTTGTGCCTACTAATCAGCCTGTTTCATGCTCAGTCGCGTGCGGCCCATTTTATCGGCTCCGACCACAACCACATTAACGGTGTCGCCTTCTTTCACCATGTCAGACGGGTGATTGACGCGGTAGTCAGCCATTTCACTGACGTGCACAAGCGCCTCTTTCCCAGGCATATATTCAACAAATACTCCGAAGTCCATAACGTTTTTCACCACTCCATTTTCAAACTTGTCCCCAATTTCTGGTTCATATACCAGCGCACGGATTTCCGCCTCAGCGCCTTTGGCTTTTTCGCCATCGACGGACTGAATCATCACCGTACCGTCATCTTCAAGATCGATTTTCACGTCCCATTTTGCCGTAATACCTTGAATGGTTTCGCCGCCTTTTCCGATAACCACCCGAATAAAATCTGGGTTGATTTTGAAACTGGTCACTCGTGGCGCAAAATTACTCATGTCAGATCGTGCCTCTGGCAGCGTCTCTAGCATCTTATTCAAGATTTCTGTACGCGCTGTTTTTGCCTGCACAAATGCCTCTTTTAGCAGTTCCAGCTTTAATCCTTTCACTTTAATATCCATTTGCAGGGCTGTAATGCCATCTGCGTCTCCCGTCACTTTCAGGTCCATGTCTCCATCAAAATCCTCAAAACTTTGAATATCACTCAAAATGCGGTATTCGCCAGTTTCCGCTTGGTTCAAAAGCCCCATCGCAACCCCCGCAATTGGCCGCTTTATTTTAATACCGGCGTCCATCAGCGCAAGCGTAGACCCACACACAGAGGCCATTGATGAGCTTCCGTTACACGTCAAAATCTCGCTCACAAGCCGCAAAACATAGGGAAATGCGTCATCTTCTTTACTTGGGATCACTGCCTCCAGCGCACGTTGTGCCAGCAGTCCGTGCCCAATTTCACGTCGTCCAGGGGCGCGCAATCGGCGCACTTCACCCACACTATACGGCGGAAAATTATAGTGATGAATGTAGCTCTGAGTGAACTCTGGTCGATCCGCATCATCTATTATTTTAGTGTCCCCAGGACCCCCAACTGTCAAGATGGTCATGGCCTGTGTTTCGCCCCGCTGAAACAACGCAGATCCATGCAAACGCGGCAAAATACCGACTTCACAGGTAATCGGTCGCACCTCCGTTACGGTTCGGCCATCTAGACGTTTTCCGGTTGTAAACACATTTTCCCTCATATTCTTTGCAAATGCCTTATCGAGGTGCTTTTTCATCGCATTCCAGTCTAGCTCTCCCGCTTCAATTTGTGCTTCATATTGCACTTTTAGTTTTTCTTTAATGGCATCAATTGCTGCTTTTATATCTTTTTTTAGTGCCCCCTGAATAGTATCAAGATCCGCCTTTGTGACGCTGCTGGCAATGGCTTCCGCCTCGTCTGGCGTTTCTGGTTTTAGGGTCGGCACTTTTGGGGTTACCGTGGTTTTGCCCACAAACTCCATTTGTGCTTTGCACAGTTCCACAATGGCCTTGTGCGCAAATTCAAGCGCCTCGAGCATGACCTCATCTGGAATCAAATTAGCCCCCGCTTCCACCATCGTAATAGCATCTGCCGTGCCCGCAACCACCAAGTCAAGACCGCCATTTGCTACTTCAACATAACTCGGGTCGAGCATAAACTGATGTGTCGCTGGGTCAATTCCGACCCGCACACCAGCAAATGCTGCCTCTATTGGCAAACCCGCCAGTTGCACTGCGGTTGACGCCGCCGTGATGGCTGTTGGTCCCACATTGCGGTCGCCAGCTGCTTGCAGCAAGTTCCCGATAATTTGCACCTCATTTGTAATTCCCTTTGGAAAGAGTGGACGAATGGTTCGGTCAGTCATTCGTGAAATGAGAATAGCAGACTCAGGTGGTCGCGCTTCACGTTTCACAAATCTGCTACCTTTAATTTTTCCAGTTGCATAGTACTTTGGCTCAAAATCAACTGTCAGCGGAAAGAACCCCGCGTCTGGGTTTCCGTCTCCCATGCCAGCTGTAAACAACACGGCCGTGTCCCCGTGCCGCACCAGCACAGCTCCGTCGGCCTGTAGGGCAAGTCGCCCCGTTTCAAACGTATATTCTTTTCCTCCAACAGAAACAGCGTGAGTATGTATCATAATTCAAATTACAGTAATAAAAGAAAAACCCCAGTGGGGTTTTTATCGGCGAAGACCGAGTTTTTCAATCAGGCTTTTGTACGCATCTGCGTCTTTCCCCTGAATGTATTGCAAGAGTTTTCTGCGCTTTCCCACCAGCCCGAGCAGTCCTCGTCGGCTGTGCTTGTCTTTTTTGTGTGTTTTTAGGTGGTCAGTCAATTGACTGATTCGGTCTGTCATTATCGCTACCTGAACAGGAGCACTTCCAGTATCTTTCCCATGCACTTGGTGCTTTTCGATAATTTCTTTCTTTTGTGTTGTCATAGTACACGTTTTTATAGCATCAGCAGTATAGGCAAAAAACTGTGACTGTCAACCAAATAGACCCCCAAAGGGTGAAGCTGGTGCACGATAGAGGATTCGAACCTCTGACTTCCTGCAAGTCAAGCAGGCGCTCTAGCCAGCTGAGCTAATCGTGCGCTGGCACATTTATAACCAATTTGTGCGTTGCACGCAAGTCTTTTTTATCGGCTGCTGCCAAACATCAGCACCCAATAATGTCCGTCTTTAAAAAGACTATCAGAGGTTTTTGCTTTGGTAATGCCAATGCCCATGTGCTCAAAATTTTCACTGGTCATGTTGGCATAGTGGGGCGGTGACGCAATCCAATGTTCCATGGCTTCGTCGACCGTTTTTTGGCCCCGCCCGAGGTTTTCTCCCCAATAAACATAATCATACCCAGAAGCTATAAACCGGTCTTCTGTTTCTTCTCCTATTGGGGTTGTGTGGTTAAAAAAACCCTCTTGCACCATCTTGTCAGAGTATCGCTGAGCGGCGGCTGTCAACTGGTAGTCAAGACTTAAAGCGGGCAATTCAACTTCTGCCCGCACGCGGTTTATTTGCCCGAGTGCCTGAACGGCCATTGCGTTTTGCGTTGTAGTCGGGGGCGTTGCTGTAATAACCGTATTCATAATCCCATAAACCATTTCAGCCATTTCTCCGCGGGTCAGCGGGTCAGCTGGAGAAATGTCAGCCCGAGGGGTGCCATTGGCTGACTGCACTGCAATGATATATGGCTCATACCACGCATCTGGCGCACGCACAAACTGCGGTTGCGGTAGGTCAAAAACTCCCGTAATTATCTTTGCCGCCTCGGCATAATTCACCTCACTGGCAGGACGCATTGTCCCATCGGGGTAGCCCCCAATGATGCCCGTGCACGATGCTGCCTGCACATATTTTCCATACCACGCAGACCAGTCCACATCACTATAATTATATGCTCTGCGACACTCTGCGATTGGGCTGCCATCACTTTTCGCCTCCAATAAAATCTTCAAAAACTCTGCCCGATTAATCGTATTATCGGGCTTATACGTTCCATCAGCATACCCACCTACAATGCCTTTTTGTTGAGCAAAAATGATAGCAGTCATGTGTGGGTCGCCGAGCCGCACATCTATGAAAGAAGCTTGTTCCTTTGTGCAATAAATTTCGTTTTCCCACTGAATGAAATTACCCCCCAGCTGAATACATTCAGCCTCAGTTTGTGCTGTCAAAAACTGCGTTCCCTCGACAAAAGAAAGCGCCTGCACTTGCAAAATTCCAAAGACCATTCCAAAGACCATTGAGAGATATTTCATAAGCAGATAATAGAACAAGGCAGAGGTTTTTGTAAACCCATTGCGTATCATTTGTAGTTGATTATGATGCGAATATATGGTGGATTTTACGAACCTGCAAGCGGCTGATCTGGATATTCCGAGCGATTCAGCATATGCTGCAAACCACGATTTGGGCATAAATGAGGAACTTGTGCGAAAAATAAGCCAGAGCAAAAATGAACCAGCGTGGCTGCTAGAACTGCGATTACACGCTTTGTCAGTATTTCAGTCAAAAGAAATGCCCAGTTGGGGGCCTGATTTGAGTGCGCTCGACATGGAGCAAATCCGGTTTTATGCAGATGCTGGGGGTATCCAAAATGCGAAGTCCTGGGACGATGTGCCTGATGAAATTAAGACCACTTTTGAGCGACTTAAAATCCCTGAAGCTGAACGTGAGCTGCTGGCGGGGGTGGGTGCACAATATGAATCTAAGAATGTCTATCATAAGCTGAAGCCACAGTGGGAGGGGCTTGGGGTCATTTTTGAAGATTTTGACGTGGCGGCGCAAAAACACCCAGAACTGGTGAGAGAGTATTTGACAAAGTCAGTGCCAATCGCCGACCACACGCTAAGTGCGCTGCACTATGCCGTCATGTCGGGGGGCACGTTTTTATACGTCCCCGCGGGAGTCGAGGTGACAGCCCCCCTGCAGGCATATTTTCGTATGAATGCCATCAACCAAGGGCAGTTTGAACACACACTAATAGTGGTCGAAGAAGGCGCAAAGGCCCATTACATAGAGGGTTGCAGCGCGCCTAAGTGGGGCAGCAGCAGTTTGCACGTGGGCTGCGTCGAGGTCTTTGTGAAGCCATC
>JAHDDZ010000003.1:12594-31886 GCA_020629095.1 Candidatus Altimarinota bacterium
TTACAGCAGCGTTGAAAACTGGTCATCAGATACATATAACCTGAACACAAAACGGGCGATTGTTCATGAAAATGCCGTTATGGAGTGGGTCGGTGGAAACCTCGGCAGCGGTGTCACAATGCTCTACCCAGCAAGTATTTTGGTCGGTCAGGGTGCGCGCGCAGACCATCTGAGCGTGGCATTTGCTGGGCAAAACCAAAACCAAGACACGGGCGCAAAAGTATTTTTAAATGCACCAAACCAGAAGGTAAAAATTGTCAGCAAGAGCATCAGCAAAGACGGTGGAATCGCGACATATCGGGGGATTGTGAAAGTAGGAAAAGTCGCTAAAAATGCGGTGATAAACGTGGAATGCGACGCGCTAATGATGGATGACAAAAGCGTGAGTGATACGATTCCCATCATTGAGTGTGCGAATGAAACAGCGAGCATCACCCACGAGGCAAGCGCTGGAAAAGTCAGCGAGGAGGTGCTGCTCTATTTTGCGCGGTGCGGAATTGACGAAGAAACTGCCAAAGGCATGGTGGTAAATGGGTTTTTGGACGAAGTTGTGCGCACTCTGCCTCTGGAGTATGCCGGCGAGCTGAACCGCCTGATTGAGCTGGAAATGGAAGGCAGCGTGGGTTGAAAAGGCCATCTTTTGCAAGATGGCCCTTTAGGATAACAGGTTTCAGATGAGGATTAGATTGCACCATTCCAGAGTATTTCTACGCTGGAGCCAGTTTCTCCTTTTTCAGCTTTCGCAACGTAGAAATCTTTGTTGATTTCAAGAAATAATAGCATTTCAAATAATTGCTCTTGCTTTGCGCTATCACAATATTTTAGCATTTTATTGGCTGTTGATACGTAACTATCAAGCTGAGAAATGCACTCTACATCGCTTGTAATTGGGTCTTTCCACAAACACCAATTAATATAGCGTGAATAATTAAAGATAGCCGTTAAGGCAATTTCAGCGCCTGAAAAGCTGAACTCTTTTTTCTCTTTCATTTGAGAAAGAATAGAATCAATTTGGTTTGTAGGATCTGCTGCTAAAAGGTTTTTCTCATCAAAATGAGGTTTTCCATCTGCATTGCTGATTACTTTTCCAAATGAACCATTAATGTTTGAAATAATAGTAAGCATATATAACTATTTTATAGGTGAATAAATACATCCTCTGGTCTGAAAAGAGCTGTTTGTGCCTTGTTTGGCACCAAATCAGTTCAGTGCAAAACCCAAGGACAATCTTTTTATAATCTAACATTTGAGACATGTCAAATACTACAGCAGTCTCTGTGCTTCAACCTCGGCGGTTTTGGTGGTAATTGCCTGCGGATTTTGCAGCGCATTTCGCTGCTCTTTTTGGATTTTATAATCCGACGCAGCGACGTTTATCGCTTTGCTGGTGGGCACTCGCACGTGGCTCATCAGCCCACGGCGGGTCTCGACTTCGTGGCTTAGGTCCTCGCCCAGCTTGCTATGAAGGGTCTTTATTTCGTCCGTGTGCTGCATCAAGTGGAGGTCAACGGCATTTCTCACATCGATGTGCTGCTGATATCTCGCTAACAAATCGACTATCGCATCGCGTTCATCTGGGTCAATTTCTGTCAGCTCTGCATACTGCTCCATACGCTTCCAGCTGCGCAACAACGCCCCCACTCCAGCCACACTGACTGCAAAGAAGTCAAACTGGCCTTCTCTCCAATGGCTTTCACGCAGGTCGCCAAGCTCTGTGTGGGGCACCACAAAATACACTGTGGTGTGCATTCCCTCGATTTTCGCATACTTCTCAGCAGCCTTTTTTGCCTCAGTCCGCAAATATGTGGTCATATCACCTCGCTTCGCCGTTGACGACTTTGCATCGATGACAAGCCACTTTCCCAGCACGCGCACAGCCACATCGGGCTTCAGGGTTCCAAATCCCTCTGGTACATTTTGATTGTCTTTCATGGGCAGCTTCACGGTGGCCTCGGCGCAAATGCCAGCACAGTGCGCCACCACGTGCTTTTCGTGGTCGTCCCAAATGCGCTGCTTATTTTCCATCAGTGCCTGCTGTTTGGCTTCTTCTGCCAGGCGAAGCCGCTCTTGCTCTGCGTTTAGCGCTTTTTGCGCGGCGCTCAACTGCTCAATTTTCTGTGTTTGCACCTTGGTTCTAGCCTCTGCCTGCTCGCGCAATTGCGCGATTTCTTGGCTGATTTCTCGGTTCTTTTCACGTTCGGCGATCAGTGCAGCTTCTGTTTTTTGCGCATTTATAAACTGCTCTTTTCCTCTGTTTGAAAGCGCTTCGCGCTCTTTTGTTTCCATTGCTAGGTTTTGTTCTGCTTTTTGTAGTTCTGTTTGCGTTGTGTCCAGTTCACTGCTCAGCCGAGCCACCTCTTCGGCCAGTTCTCGGGCTTCACGTTCTGCCTCGCGTAAGGTCAGCAACTGCACTCCACCCTGCCGAAACAGCAGTACCACGGCCACAATGACTGCCACCAAAATGACTACAGCAATCCCAATGAGAATATTTAGCTCCATGGCTGCATTCTACGCATTTTTTAGCAGGTGTCTAGGAGTACTTTTGCACGTTTAGGCAATAATCTCCATCTCGCTCTTTCCAGTCTGCGTGCACCTTCTCAAGGATCTGCGTTGCGTGCTCAGCGTCACTCGCCATTCCTACCATGTGCATGTCTTCTGGGCTAATCATACCACGTCCAGCCAATTCAGTTTTGACCCACTTAAGGAGCGTTTCCCATTGCTCGCCAATGCAGATGATGGGTATGTTACAAATGTGTTTGACCTGAATCAGCTGCCATGTGTAAAACAACTCAAGGCAGGTGCCAATACCTCCTGGCATGACCACAACCGCGTTACTCAGGCGCATGAACTGGTCAAGCCGCCCGCTAAACTTATAGAAGTGCTTTCGCAGGTCCAAATACTCATTGCCCTCTGCCTCAAACGGCAACTCGATTGTGAGGCCAATAGAATGTGTCTCTCCATCTGGCTTTTCGCCGGCTTCGTGGCCTTTGTTCGCCGCCTCCATAATTCCCGGGCCACCGCCCGTAACCACGCTCATGTCGCGCTCGGCCAGGCCTTTTGCCAAAGCAAATGTTTCATCATATGCCACTTCGCCTGGTTTAGTTCTGGCTGACCCAAAAATGCTCACCCGAAAGTGATCTTTTTGCTCCTCTGCCTTAAATGTTTTTCGATCTGTAATATATGCGCTCATGCCCCATTATAGCATTATTATGCACCTTTGCGCAACCAAGGCATGTAGCCCATGCCACCCATAGTAGATTGCATTTGTGACACTTTTTACCTACTATTTACATATGACCAATTCATCTCATCCGCTGTGGTACCTAAAGCACTACGACCTCTTTTCTGGCATTTCACCAAAAGAAATTGAGCGTATTGCGACTGAGACAACCATGAACGATTACGCACAAGAGTCGGTGCTCTATAAGCCCTATGAGATGACAGATTTGCTCTATGTCGTGAAAAAAGGGGAGGTGCAATTATATCATACACGAGACGGCAAAACCTATGTTTTTGACACGCTAACAGCCGGCGACGTGTTTGGAAATATCAGCTTGACAGACACAAACGTCGGGCACTTTGCAAAAGCTCAACCAGGCAGTTGCGTTTGCGCTTTTCGACGAGCTGACTTCTTGGCCATCATCAAAGAATACCCCGAGGTCATGCTGCGATATATGCAGGAAATGGGAGGGCGAATATTAGATTATCAGTCGCAGATGCAAAATCAGCACGCGACGGCCAATGAGATTGTTTTAAATGAGCTGCACCGACTGAATGCAAAACGAGGAAAAACCTTCATGGAACGTATTGTTGATCGGCCACTTCGGATCACCCACGAGGAGCTAGCGCGCCTGACAGGGCTCAACCGCGTGACCGTAACCCGTAGCATGAAAAGCCTGCGCGAACAAGGTGATATTACCTACGACCCACAAACAGGAATCATCACGCTACAGTAACAAAAACCGAGGCCAAGTCTGCCACATCCATACTCAGTTTTGGGTTAGGCTGCATGGGTGCAATTTGTAATTTAACCGCATCTTTTTGGTGCCACGCAGCAGCAGCCATCATGGCTGCATTGTCAGTACAATAGGCAAAATCAACCGGCAGCAGTAACTCTTTTTGATGCTGCGCACACAAGTTTTCTAGTGCGTCTCGCAACTGCGTATTAGCACTCACCCCCCCCACAAACCACAGCTGCTGCGCGTCTGGGTGTAGGTCAAAAACGGCCTCGATCCGCTTCGTAAAGACCTCGACGACCATAACCTGAAATGCTGCACAAATGTCTTTTTGTACGGTTTCTGTTATTTCATCAACTCCTTGTAAGTGCCGGTACACAGCAGCTTTAAGTCCACTAAATGAAAAGTCGAGCTGCCCCCTCAGCGGGTGCGGTAGCGTGTACGTTTCTGGGTTGCCGGCCTTAGCCAGCTGGCTGACGACTGGTCCGCCCGGATAGGTCAGCCCGAGCATTTTTGCGACCTTGTCAAATGCTTCACCACAGGCGTCATCACGGGTTTCGGCTACCATTTTTGCGGTGGTCCAGTTATCTATTTTTAGCAGCTGCGTGTGCCCCCCGCTGATAGTCAAACACAGCGCGGGCAGCTTTATTTCGCTTGGATTTCGGCCCAGGCAAACCGACGCCACGTGCCCCCAAATGTGGTGCACGGGCTGCACTGGAATGCTCCACAACGCCCCCAAATGCATGGCGGCTTGTACCCCCACTAGCAGGCTGCCCATAAGCCCGGGTGCCACGCTGACCACAATCTGGTCTATTCCCTCCATGGTAGTTTGTGCCGCTGCCAGAGCGGCCTCAACCACGCCTCGCCAGTCAGCTGCATGCTGCCGCGCAGCCAACTCAGGCACAACTCCACCCCAGTTTGCGTGGGCTGTTTGAGCTTTCCGCACGTTGCTCAAAACTGCGTTTCCTCCCTCTACCACCGCGGCACAGGTGTCGTCGCAGCTGGTCTCAATAGCCAAAACGCGCATTATAGGTTTTCACACCGAATGCAAATTTCAGCCCCTGGGCGCACTTCTTCTTTTATGCCGCAAATACACGTTAGCACCTCATCGTCTTCCGTGTCGATCATCTGTGGCCCGACGGCCTCACGGTCGATGAACTCCATACCCGAAATGACTTTTGCAACGCACGTGCGACATGCCCCAACACCGCAACTCATCGGCACGGGCGCGCCAGCGTCTTGTGCTTGGGTACACAGACTTTCATCTTTGTTGCCCTCAAAATTAGCCATCTCGCCACCATTTCGGTCTTGAACGATTATGTATGGATTATTCTCCGTAGACATCTTTTATGTGTTTATTATAGTGACTTCCTAGACTTTCAGCTGACTGAAACGCCTTCCACTCTGCTGCTGAAACGGCACCGTATACGTACTCATTGTCACGAATTTGCACCACCAGCGTGCCGCTGTCTGTACCATCTGGGGAGTATTCTGCACCGGTAATGAAACTGCTACGAGACGTGTCGAGCACCTCAGTTTGTGGAGCTTTTGTGCACCCAACAAATAAAAACGCAATGACCATGAGCGCAATTTTGTACAGTTGTTTCATGTTTTGATAGTAATAAATTTGTGCCATCTGGCAACTAATATCAAAACGAAGCCAATAATCACAAGCTCAATTCCTCCAATTATGACACTATTAAACGGCAAAAACCGTATAGCTTGAAGAAAAAGAGCGAATAAAAAAGCTATCCCAATTCCATGCCACAGGCGCCTTCCGCCCAGATAAACCCCCGTGATGAGCAAGATGAGTTGGTCAAGGTGCAGCATGTTTACATCTGCGAAGGACCGCCAACTCCCCCATAAAAACCCAGTAGCCATAAGCAAAACGCCAGTTCCTATCATCCATTTTATCTGCGCATTCATTGGCGAAACAGACTGCCCCCTGGCTAGTGACTTGTCTTGCCCAATGGCTGAAACCATAACCCCATGCTGGGTGTTCCACGCATAAGCCGAAATGCCAATTATGAGCAGAGAGATAGCCGGCACAATAAATATACTTTGGTGAAATAAAAATGCCGTTGAGCTAATTCCATAAGCACCTCCAGTTATTTGTTCAATACCCAAAACTACCTGAGCAGATGCAAAAAGCAACCCCAGACTAAAAATAATAAAGGCTGTGTCAGATAGTTTACTCCATAAAAAACCAACCAATGTGGCTAACCCCACTGTAGCGATCACCCCGAATAATAACCCAAAAACCCCATGAGCAGAACCAAAAACCCCTATAGCGTAAAACACCGGAGCGCACAAAAAGAGTGTTTCGCCTCTAACAAAAATGAGTCGGCTAGCGCTGGTATATGCGGTAAAAATGAATGCCTGAAGGTGCATGAGAAATATGTATGTCATGCTTTTTTGTGCTGTAAAAAAAGTGTCACAAAAACAAATGCCAGCGGCACAACCAAGCTAAGCTGCACTGGAATGATATTAAACCAGCTCAGTGCAGTTGTTATGAGCAAAATAAAGAAAGCCAAAACAGGCACAAATGCTATCTGGCAAGTCGCAATAGCGGCTGCAAAACCAGCCAAAAACAGGTCAAAACCGACAGATGGACTGACTACAAACTGGGACTGAAATGCTGCTCCGGCCAGTCCAACAATCCCTCCTATGAAAAGCCACAAAACAGTTTCATGCACATACGCATTTATTCCAAGTGAGATAGCTCCGGCTGCATCATCTGCGATAGCTTTTAGGTTTCTTCCATATTTATTTTTTGACCATAAAAGCCAAAAAGCAAACCACAGCACAGCAAATAAAAGAATAGGCACAAAAACCAAAAACTGGTCAGATGGGGTAATGACTTGCGCTTGAAACAAAATAAGTGAAGCTCCTTGCACCACCGTTCCAAAGCCTAAAGATGCTAGTAAGCCGCTTTTGTGGCGTGCTTTTTGTGAGATACCAGAGACGAAAAACCAATAAAATATGGCATTTAAAAGTGCGCAAATAGCGACAGACAAAAGTAGATGCAAGTGCGAAAGATAGGCTCCGAATATAAAAAGGCCAAACAGCCCAAAATGCAATATGTGGCTGACTTTCTCTGTCAGCCAAATACCAAAGCTGACAAGCCCGGCAACAAGCCAAAGACCCGTCATATGCAGCAATAAATCAGTCATGAAGGCAGATGTCTATTACGCGGATGTCTATACTGGTGTTGCTCTTCCACACGTTCAAATAAACACTGACAACCAAATCATATTTCTCTCCAGGAGTGATTTTTTTATTCCATTCTCCTTTGAAAAAAGCGGTTGCTTTTATTGGCATTTCGCCGACAGATCCCATTATCCGTATGTGGTTTTTATCGATTCCCATCAACACTGCTTCGCCATGCATATAGTTTTTCACTCTAAAAGTTGGACGAGCAGCACCCACGCCAAAGGGGCTCATAAATGAAAGGAACTCAAGCAAGCTGTGTGTCAACAGTTCTGGTGAGATTTCTGCTGATATTTGAAGTGCATTTTGTGGTTGAGAAATGCCTGCGAAATGAACCTCAAGCGCCTTTTGAATCTGTGAGACATTCTCTAAATCTGCCCGAAAACCAGCGGCTCCAGCGTGACCTCCAAAGTGCACAAACAGGTCTGGGCAAGACCGCAGTGCCCCCTCCATATCATATCCATTTGGGGCCCGGCACGAGGCCCCCACCGTGCCATCTGGAAGTATAGTCATAATGACAGCTGGCTGATTTTGCTCCTCTGACAACCGACCAGCCACCAGCCCAGCAATGCCCGCGGGGCAGTCTTTTAGCAACAAAGCCACGCATGCACCATCTGTGATCATCTGCTTTCGAGCCGCTTGTATAAACCGATGCGTTTGCTTTTTTCGCTTTTCATTCAGCACTTCCAGGTGAGACAATCGGTCATCCACACCTTCCTCTAACAAAAAAAGCTGTACCGCGTGCAGCACATTTCCAATGCGGCTTGCAGCGTTTATCCGTGGGGCAATGTGGAAACTAACGGTTTCTTCTGTAATTGGCGCAATTCCCTCTAGCATGTGCCGCAGCCCAGGCCACTGCGTGGTTTGCATTTGACGAATGCCCCACTTTACCAAAATGCGGTTTTCACCCACCAGTGGCATACAATCAGCAATTGTGCCGATGGCCACCAGCTCTAAGTATTTTTCTAAAAACAAAGGGAGTTCTGCCTCCGACAGAATGGATTCGGCCACGACCGACAGTACATGAAATACCACACCGATCCCAGCCAAGTCACGAAATGCGTACTGTGACTCCTTTCGCTGCGGGTTAACAACCGCAACCGCCGCGGTCGGAAAGCGATCTGGATCGCTTGCATGATGATCTGTGATGATCACATCCATACCAGCTGCGACAGCAGCAGCGACTTCGACTTTGTCATTTGTGCCACAGTCACAAGTTATCAGCAACTGCACGCCCTTTGCTGCTATTTCCTGCACATGGTGTAGCTTGAGCCCGTGGCTGTCTGTGACCCGATCTGGAATTCTATAGCTGACAGTCGCCCCAAGCTGCTGTAGCCCGTCAACCAACAGCGCTGTGCTAGTGACCCCATCTGCGTCAAAATCACCCAAAATCATAATTCGCTCACCTTTTATGATAGCTGCCCGAATGCGCTCTGCAGCTGGTTTTATGTCAATGATATCCCACGGGCTGGCCAAATCAGACAGTTTTGGGTTCAAAAAAGCAGCTGATTGTGCTTCATTTATCACTCCAAATTGTTCAAGCAAAACAGCTTTTAACCCTGACATAGAATCACATTTGGGGGCATCTGACCATTTCATACTATTAAAACTCGGTTGCTTTTCCATTACAGATATGATACTGAATAGAGCATGCAAGTCCACGTTTTTGATTGGAGATGGTTTACCGAACACACTGCTCAAATTCAGGCAGTGGCACAAAACAAATTTGGAAGAAAAACGGTCCAAAAAGGAGACCAAATAAGCATTGCTCCTGTGGGTAAAAAGACCTGCGCCGGGGCATATATAAATGAATCATGGCAGCCATGTGGCAGCGCCATGGCCGAAAAAAAAGCAAAATGTGCCCTGTGCCGCAGCAAAGAAGGGAGCTTCATATATACCGCATTTGACGGGTTTGATACCTCACAGATCGGCCCATCTGACTTAGAAAAACTGCAAAGCCCACACGTCATTTATTTTGCTTATTTTTCTCCAGAGGTAATGAAGGTTGGTGTCAGCAACAAAAAGCGAGACCGGATGCGCCAAATTGAGCAAGGCAGCCATGCAACACTTTACATCGCAGAAACGCCGGACGGCATCATTGCCCGACAAATGGAAACGCTCATCCGGCGTGGGGGGGTAAATGACAAAGTTTTGCTGAGTCAAAAGAAGAAAAATATCAGCCCGGATGTTTCGAGTGAACAGATAAAAAAGCAACTTTTGGAGCTTATGAAAACAGCAAAAAAGAGTATAGGAGAAATGCCTCAACTGCTGGAATATATGGCGACTGAGCCCACTTTTATGAACTGGCAAGAGCACCACGGTCTGCCAAGTGGATCAATTCATGTTGCAAACCTGAATGTTGGGGAGTCAATCAGTGGAAAGATAATTGGCCTCAAAGGGCCCTTTATTTTTATTGATACTGGGCAAGAAAACATCTGTGTTTGCATGAAAGACCTAGTCGGCATGACCGTTGATTTTACGCCTTTACCAGTTGGAATAAAAACAGAGACGGCTTTTCAAGGGGCTCTTTTCTAGGCGCACTCAGCACCCTCTTATTTGCCAAAAATGGCAAATCAGCTAGTATTCTTTTCGATATGCAAATAATAGAAATCAGCAAGCTGGGGGAGATTATCCCTCGAGAGATAAATCGGAAAACACTGGTAACTGAGTTTGACTTACATTTGCGTGACCTGCGGCCGGTTTTTAGCAAGCGCCAAGTGACCACAATGCTGCGTCGTGGGCAAGGACTCATCCTTAATTTCAAGTCAGTAAAGATGATTGTGGGGGCTGATCGAGTCCTCCTATTCAACCTGGAAAACCCACGGATAGTCGACCAATTTGCCCCAATGCTGAGCCGTAAAATCAGTGACCCAGATGAAGGAATTTCATTTGAACTGACCTGTCTTGATGCCGGCTTGACTTTTGTTTTGATGCGTCACAGAGCCAAATTTGAGCACCTACAAAAAAGAACCGAGCAAACACT
This sequence comes from Candidatus Altimarinota bacterium, assembly GCA_020629095.1. Classification (GTDB taxonomy): domain Bacteria; phylum Patescibacteriota; class Gracilibacteria; order UBA4473; family UBA4473; genus JAHDDZ01. The sequence goes on from JAHDDZ010000003.1 coordinate 22,744, forward strand.
TTCTGAGCTAGAGCAAGTGCCAACAGATGAAAATCTAACTCAACTGCTGCAACTCAAAAAGCAACTGAGCAACATGGAATCTCGGGCACAAGAAGCCGAAGATATGGTCGTTGAAATCTTGCACGATGACAAAGAAGTTGCTTCAATTTTTTTTGTTGATGAGCCAGATGTTGCCGCAATTGAAGAAGCAGAATCGGTCTTGGAGAATAACCTAGAGCAGCTGGAAAATATTAGTCATCAGATCGATGAACTGAATGAAAACATTGATGATACGCAAGAAATTTTAACTATGAAGCTGGCGAATCGTCGAAATGATATTATTCGTTTTGACTTGATTATTAGTGTCATGACTGCCATTTTTAGTATTTTAGCAGTGATAGTCGGGCTCTTTGGAACAAACATCCGAAACCAACTAGAGAACTCACATGCCGCATTTTGGGTTCTTACAATAGCTCTATTTGTCATCTTTGCATCACTGTGGATTTTAATTTGGCGATATATGAAAAATAAGAAATTGCTCTAGTTTTTGAGTGCGTCATATACGTGTGCAAAACCCCCAGTACCATATTTGACCTGCCTATTTGCCCTTGTCACTAGAGCTACACTGCACCCCAACTGCTCTGCTATCTTCCGCTGCGGCAGGCCAGATCCTAGCACAGATTGAACTATTTGCCACCGCTCTGTCAGTGCCTCTAATTCTTGTGGAGTGAAAATATCCTCAAAAAAGAGCTTCGCCTCTTTTTCATTTTTGAGTAATAAAAATGCTTGCATGAGTTCTGAAAATGCTTTTTTAGTTTTTGCCATGGTGTTTTAAGTGAAAAAAGAAGGCGGATTTTCTATTGATGTAGGCTTTATTACTACATTTCCAATCTCATTAGGGATCAGAAACCGAATGGATTCATTCTCTCTTTTTTTATCTGTTTTCATATACTCAAAAAGAGTTGACGGAGAATATGGACATGGTTCTGGAAACAAATCACAAACTGCTTTTTCTATTATTTTCACTGTTTCTGGAGTTGTAATTTTCAACTCTTTTCCAAGCTCTGCTGCAAGTAAAAGACCCCATGCGACAGCTTTTCCGTGTGGCACGCTATAGTCAGAAATTTGCTCTATTGCATGCGCAAAAGTGTGCCCCAAATTAAGCTTTTCCCGTATCTGATTTTTGTCATTTGGGTCAACTTGTACCATCTCTGTCTTAATTTCAATTGACCGTGAAATGTATGGAATAATATCTGTCAATGCAAACGGCTTTGAGATAACATCTGACAGGTCTGCAAAGTGGTTTTCGTCAGCTATGGTGCCGTGTTTTAGCATTTCTGCAATTCCATTTCGTACTTCCATTTCTGGCAAAGTTTCTAGAAATTGTGGGCAAATGAGCACATTTTCTGCTGAGTAAAATGACCCAATTTGGTTCTTTCCCCAGGCTGTGTCTACTCCTGTTTTGCCACCAATGCTCGCATCGACCATGCACAAAAGCGACGTTGGAACGAGCAACAACGAAACTCCGCGAAGGTAAATACTTGCTGCAAATGCAGCTACGTCAGTCACAACTCCACCGCCGAAGGCAATAACCAATCCTCCTCTATCCAATTGTGCATCATTAAAAAAGTCACAAATGGCCTCCACCTGTTGCATGTTCTTTGTTTTTTCACCTGGTGCAATAACCAACTGGGACACTTTCAGCGCATCTAAAAAACCCGATTGAGCTTGTGCCACATTGGCATCCGTTATTAAAACAGTTCCAGAGTGCTCTAAAATCAAGGCTTCGATGCGCAAAAGAGCATCATTTTTATAACCATAAAACTGGAGATTTGAATACTTTTCTGTCATATATTTTATCTCAGAAATCATGAGTTCCAGTTGTTTTCAGAAGCTTTTTGCCGAAGCGCATGGTCAAGCAAAATGTGCGCTGTCATTCCCTCTACTATCGGCAAAGCGCGTGGCAGCACACACGGATCGTGCCGCCCTCCAATTGGCTGTAGCATGACATTTTCACCCTTCTTTGAAATTGTTTTTTGAGCCGTTTGAATAGTCGAAACAGGCTTAAATGCGACCCGAAAAAACAAATCTGCTCCATTTGAAATGCCCCCCAAAACACCTCCAGCATTATTTGTTTCAAAAGAAACTGTGCCATTTTTAATCTGCATTTGGTCATTGTGCTGACTTCCGCGCAGGTGCGTGCCAGCAAAACCGCTCCCAATTTCAAATCCTTTTGTTGCAGGAATGCTCAGCATTCCCTTTGCCAGGTCTGCCTCTAACCGATCAAAAACTGGCACACCAAGCCCAACTGGCATATTTTTCACAGTGCAGGTAATAATTCCCCCCACACTATCTCCACCAGCTTTTGCGCTCAAAATTGCCTCTGTTTGAGCCTCTGGTGCTGTTTTTCCTGCTACTTCTTGCATATGCGCCGTTATCTCAATCCCATACCATTTGCGCAAAACCTGAGCTGCAAACGCCCCAGAAACAACACGCGCAATAGTCTCTCGGGCACTTGCGCGACCACCGCCACTACTCGCCTGAATTCCATATTTCTGCTCATAGGTAAAATCTGCATGCCCTGGCCGAAACGCTTTTTGGACTGTTTTATAGTCTTTTGGATTGGTGTTTTTATTCTGTACAAAAAAGGCAATTGGCGTGCCGAGTGTCATTTCTCCCTCCATGCCAGAGACTATATGCAAGCTATCTGGTTCTTCTCGGTCGGTTGTCAGTTCACTTTGTCCGGGTTTTCTTCTATTCAGCGCATCTTGCACTGCCTCTAAATCTATCGCCACATTTGCTGGAAAACCATCAATAACCCCTCCAACAGAGACTCCATGTGATTCTCCAAAGCTTGTCAGCCGATAGAGTGTTCCAAGTGTATTCATATCTATGTAGTAGTACGAGTAGTTCAAAAAGACCGTATCAGAAGATGAAAAATTGCACAAGCAATTCATTGTAAACACATAATGAAAAGCCGAAGGACTGTTAGGAGATATTATGCAATTTAAACCAGAAAAGAATACAACTCGAGGTGGAATTGCGGAAATCGTATACAGATCTATGCAGTAAAGTACTTCCTTTAAAAGAATCAGTCGAGTGACTGATGCTTTTTTCTTACACCATTACTCGTTCTATTTTTGCGCCAAGTGCCTGTAGATTTGCCGCAAAATGTTCATATCCGCGGTCAATCCAATAGATATCTTGGACAATCGTTTCCCCTTCAGCGATAAGCCCCGCTAGCACCATGGCAGCCCCAGCGCGAAGATCCCAACTTTGCACGGTGCCACCTTTCAGGTTTGTTTTTCCCGTTATTTCTGCCTGATGCAAATTAAGTATTTTTATCTGTGCACCCATCTTTTTCAGCTCCCATAGGTGTCCAAGCCGCCCCTCATACATCCACTCAAACAGCTGTGTGGTGCCCCCGCATTGGGTCAAAAGCACACTCAGGGGGCTTTGTAAATCAGGACACAGCCCCGGAAAAATGTTTGGCTTTATGACCCGAATAGCGATGAGGTTGTGTGGTGGAAAGACTCGAAGGCTATTTTCACCCAACTCAAAATTAACCCCTAGTCGCTGCAACGTTCCATAAAAACTATAGAGATGCGGATGATGCACGTTGGTCAGTGTCACATCCCCTCCAGTAATTGCTGCTGCAATAGCATATGTGCCTGTAACTGTAACGTCTGGCGAAACGGTTTGATCAACCCCAACCAAGTTTTTACTACCTTTTATTTGGATTGTGCTCGTGCCAATTCCATCAACCGCAACCCCCATTTCTTTCAGCATATGCAGCGTCGCTTGTACCTGTGGGTCGGCAGCTGCAAAACACAATTCTGATGCCTCTGTTTGTGCTGCTAAAAAGACCGCAAGCGTTTCTGTGCCAGTCACGCTGGCCTCGCTCAAGATCATTCGTTTCTCTTTCAGCCCACTTCTATCATATTTCAAATGCAACCACTCTGCAGCCTCTATGACCTCGACTCCAAACGTCTCAAGCCCCTCTAGATGCATATCAAGCGGCCGGTGCCCGATGGCATCGCCACCTGGCATTACCATTTTCACCTCGCCAAACCGACCAAGCAGCGCGCCCGCCAGCACAATATTTGCTCGAGTTGAACCAAGCGCCATGCAGTCTGTAACTCGTTTTGGGTCTATTTTTTCACAGTTAATAGTAAGGATTTTTGATTCCTTATTCCAATCAATTTCTGCCCCCATAAACCGCAGCGCTTCTATGAATTTTTCCACATCTGAAATCTCTGGAACATCGCGCAAGGTGCACGTTTTGGTCGTCAAAACAGCGCACGCCAGCATCGGCAAAACACTGTTTTTCTCTCCACTAATTCGCATTGTTCCATTTAATTTATTTCCCCCTTTGATTCGAAAATAGCTCATCACTTTTGATGATACTCAGCGTGCAGCTTCTGTGCAAATGCGTCTGTCATTCCAGCAATGTGGTCTGCAATTTGCCGCTCTGTACTGGCTTGTGTTTCATTTTTTGGCAACAGTTCTGGATTATTTTTAAAGAATAAAAACAAGTCCATTATCACTTTTTTTCCATTTTTAGTAGCCGACAATATTTCTTCAGATTCATAGTAATGCTGAAATAAAAATGTCTTTAACGAGCGAAATTGTGCAGCTGTTTCTCTGTAAAACAGCAGCGCGCGCTTGTTTTGCTGTATCACATCAGCTTGTGTTTTTATGCCCATTTCTTCGATTTTTCCCTTTGCGCTCTGCACCAAATCTTTTATCAGTCGCCCCACAATTGCCCCAGCCAGTGCCTTTCTATTTGCCCGCGCAGGTGGTGAAAGTGCGGCTATTAGCGGCTCTTCCTCAATTTCTTTCATAGTGAAAAATTTTCCGCGAAGACCATCTTCTGTATCTGCTGCGATGTAGGCAATTTCATCAGCAATGTCAACCAGCTGTGCCTCAAGCGTTGGCGGAACGGTCGCGTGCTTTTTGAGCCCTTTCAAAACTTCTACACTCAAATTTAAACCAGGGTGATCCGGGTAGGCTTTTATGAAGTGCGTGACCACCCGCAGCGATTGCTTGTTGTGCTCAAAAAACTCATCATAGGGAAGAAGGCATTCTTGTAGGGCTATTTCGCCACTGTGCCCAAATGGCGGGTGTCCAAGGTCATGCGCAAGCGCAATAGCTTCAGCTAAGTCCTCATTAAGCCCTAGTAGCCGAGCGATGTCTCGACTGATGGATGCGACCTCTAGTGTGTGCGTGAGCCTATTTCGAAAGTGATCCCCTTCATTTGGCGGAACCACCTGCATTTTCCCTTTCAACCGACGAAATGCATTTGAGTGTATGATTCGGTCTCGATCCCTTTGAAAAGGGGTTCTATGGGGGTCTGGCAAGTAATCATGCACTCGCCCGAGGCTCTCCTCATTTCGTTGAGCATAGGGCGCAAGGATGCTATCAATACGCTGGTTAACCGCCTTTCCGTCTTTCATGTGCATATAATACTGAAATCAAGTAGACAAAACTACTCCATTTCGTGTATAATACTCAGAATGCCACGACCCTCTGGAACGGCCGCACCCACGACAGCAGAGCGATATCGCCAGATGTTTTCTGATGCCTGGGAGCAGTTTTTGGCTCTTTCAGAAACAGGAATTTGGCAAACTGCCAAAGAATGGGCTACTGCTGCCTGGCAGTTTTTTCGGCAAAACTTGGCTTGGTTTGGCCTGCTCTTCATCATCTGGGCTGGCATTGCGCTGACCATGCAGCGAACCCGTGCCTATAAAAATCGCGTGCAGCGACTATGGCTTTTCCTACTCTACTTCCTCAGTAAGCGGCATATGCTGATTCCGGTAGTGCACACAATGGCAAAACGAGATGGACTCCTATCTGATGCAGAACTGCAGTCACTTGTGACGCACAGAGAAAAGTGTCGAAGTATTTCTCTACGGCGCAACCCACAAGCCAGAATGGAGGCCGAAATGCAACTAAGTGAAGTGCTGTATGGGTATTTTGAACGAATAAATGAGGAAGGGAAGTTGCACGAAAACCCCGTAATAGAGAGAGTTGCTGAAGATTTAATGTTTATTGACCAAAAGCTAACAGGGCTGCAAGCGCAATATAATGCGGAAGCAGACGAGTTTAATAGCAAAATTATAGATAGCTTTGTTGGAAGGGCGTTCTTTCGCCGAGCAGGATTTGACCGATTTCAGCTCTTCAGTACGCTAGATGCATGAATGCTTTTTGGAACAGCGTAGTCACTTGGTCAGCTGACCCGGTGGCATTTTCTGTGTTTGGGTTTGATGTCCGCTGGTACGGCTTAGTCTATGCCCTTGGGGCTCTTTTTGCTTTGTGGCTGGTTCCTCGGCTTCTTGCTTTTGGTTCGCCATTAGACGGAAAATATGAAAAGAAAAAGCTTGAAGATATAATCCTCTATGCCTTTTTGTGGGGCGTGGTTGGCGGGCGCGTTGGGCACATGGTCGGATATGATTTTGCCACCCTTGCGGCTGAACCACTACAGCTCTTTCGCATTTGGAAAGGGGGCATGTCCATTCATGGCGGCATTGCAGGCACGGTCATTTATTTGCTATGGGTGAGCCGAAAAAATAAATTTTCATTTTGGGCACTAGCTGACGCGCTTGTACTGCCGCTTGCCATTGCACTTTCTTTTGGGCGATATGCAAATTGGCTCAATGGTGAAATCATTGGTGCTGCAACAAACCAGCCATGGGGGGTCATTTTCCCCCATATAGACACAATTGCACGCCACCCCGTGCAGCTCTATTCTGTAGCTAAAAATGCCCTTATTGCCCTCATTATAGGCCTATTTATTTGGCACAAGAAACTGAAAAATGTGGGTATGATAAGCGGTATTTTCTTATTTTCATATGGGCTGATTCGCGCATTTTTAGCCTTTTTCAGAGAGCCAGAAGCATGGGTCGGAAGTATTCCTATGGGGCAGTTTTTGAGCCTCTGTATGGTGGCATTTGGACTATGGCGAATAGTTGCATCTGGGCGAAATATCTCTCTACAAAAATCATGAATTATAAACCAACCGGACATATTTATTTCATCAGTGGCCCAAGCGGCGCTGGCAAGGGCACGGTCATTGACCACTTGCGGCAGACTCAACCTGATTGTGTTTTTCCGCCCAGTTGCACTACCCGCGAACCGCGGCCAGGAGAGGTTGAGGGAGAAACCTATTTCTTTTTAACACCAGATCAATTTGATGAAAAAGTGACAAATGGAGACTTTTTGGAATGGGCATGGGTACACGAAAAAAATCGATATGGCACGCTGCGCGAAAAGCTAATAACGCCAGCTCAGAATGGCAAAACAGTTATACGAGAGTTTGATGTACAGGGATTTATGGCAGCCCAGGCGGCTTTGCCCCGAGAGCTATATACCGGCATTTTCATCAAGCCCGCTGGCAGCATAGATGACTTGCGTGAGCGGATTATTGCCCGTGCACCGATGAGCAATGAAGAGCTGGGACTGCGCATGGAAAGCCTGCGAAAGGAGTTGGCATCTGCTGCAATGTATGACCACGTAGTCCTCTCATATCATGGCGAACAATCTCGGCTGATTGCGGATATTGAGGCGATAATCAATGCATCGTGAGCCTTGGGGAACAAGCCGAGCGCGCTGCTGAGGTGTGGTTGAAACAAAACAAAAAATATGCTCCCCATGCTCAAAATGTGCGCTGCCCTGGTGGCGAGGTTGATTTAGTAATGAAAGATGGCGACGTGTTTGTATTTATAGAAGTCAAAGCCCGCACCAACAACGCGTTTGGCACGGGACTTGAATCAATCACAAAGCGAAAGCTAGAGCGAATGATGCGCGTAGTAGAGTGGTATTTAACCAGGCATTTTACATCATTTCCAGAGTATCGACTGGAGGCTGTGGTGATCGAAAATGGGCAACTAGAGCACTACATTGATCTTGGTTTTGACTAGGCCATATCTTCTTGCAGGTGCTCAAGCAGCAGCAAATCATCATATTTATCTGCCAACCCATAGAGGTGTTTTAGCCGCACCAGCACGCCACCGTCCAATGCCCTCAGTTCGCGCTTAATGCCTTTTAAGATGCCAGTAACCTCGTGAGCAACCGCCACGTGAATCTGTTGCTCTAGTAGGTTTTTAACAGGTGTTTCAATCCGTTCTGTCATCCGCCAAACCCGAAGCGATACATCTGCTTCTTCGCGGATGATGCGAGAAAGAAGCCCTGAAACGCATCTTTCATCACCTAATTTTCCACTTGCAACAAGCGCATGAAGCGATATTTCCGAGTCTGAACTGGCTGTCTTTTCCCATATCAAATCCTCCAAATGCTCGTCCTTTACCTCTCCAGCACCATATAGCCCAGCGACAACTTCGGCCCTTTTGTCTGATAAAATCAGCTCTTCTAATTCCTTCGACAGGGCTTTTTGGTCTCCCGCCTGCCACAATGCGATAATCGCATAGCACCGAAGCCTGGCGCTACTATGGCCTAAATACGGCAACAAATAGTGCTTTAGACTCGGATCTGTCGCAAACTGCTGACATGACCGCAAATAAATGCTCTGTGTTTTCTCGTCTGCTGTTTTCATGTGGCGCAAAAACCATGGCACGACCGCCTCCGCCGGCATTATTTTAAATAGAACCATGATCGTTTTTTTCTTCAAATACTCGTCATTTGATCCTAAGAATGACTGGAACAAGTCAGTCGTACGATGATATGCCCACGGATGATCTGTAAAATATTGCTTTAAATCTGGTGTTTTTTCAAGTGACTCTAATATCCGGTGCTTTAAATCAGCTGTTTCTGCTTTGTCTGTAAGTCGCTCTATGAGCGCCTGAATGGCTATATTTTGGTTTTCCACAGATGACTGCTTCGCCAGCGTTTCTACTATTTTTGATCGAGCAATCGGTGACAAATCGGCCTGGAGCATCTCTGCTAAATGCCCCGCTGCACCCACATGACCTCTTTGACCCAGCACTTCTATGAGGTGCAATTGCTCATGTATCTTGTCTTCGTGGCCCAGGGCCGCCACCGTCTCATTCGTATATTTCTCCTTCATTTTTGGCATCATATAGATGCACGCAATGAGCAGCGAACCAATCACCCAAAGGGCATTTTGAGGACTTAGCACAATAAGCCCAATAGCAAGCAAAACGCTCAGCGGCAAAAGGATGCCGTCAAGTAAAAGCCGGGTTGATTCT
>JAHDDZ010000046.1 GCA_020629095.1 Candidatus Altimarinota bacterium
TTATCTCATTTTAGAACTGAGTAGTTTTCAGCTACAGCACTTGAAATGGTCGCCTGAAATAGCACTTTGTACAAACTTATAGGCTGACCACATTGATACACACGGGTCAGTTATGGCGTATCATAGCGCAAAAGAAAACCTGTGGAAATATCAGTCACAGAATGGTTTTCTTGCGATTCCAGCGCACCAGTCTGAGTTGTTTTCAACGCCTGGGCAGTTGGTATTCGCACCATCAATCAGCGCTGATTTGTGCCCACCACAGAGCGTTTTTCAGGCACTGCACTGGAGGCAAAATTTTGGGCTTATTTTGGCCTTGTTTGATTATCTAAAACTGCCACAATCAGCTCTTGAAAAGGCTTTGTTAGAGTTTAAAGGAGTAGAGCACCGTATGCAAAAAGTGGGGATGGTGCATGAAAAAACGTATTACAATGACTCAATTTCAACCAATCCGCACAGTGCCATGGCGGCTATTTCATACTTTTCAGAGCAGCTTTCGGGCATTTTGCTCGGGGGTGCTGACCGTGGAGTTGACTACTTTGGGCTTATTCAGTTCATTAAAAAGACTGCCCCAAAGGCAGTTATTTTGAGTATTTCGGGGGGCATTTCAGAAGCTATAGAAGAAAGCTGTAAGCAGCAAAAAGTAGCTTGCGTGCCGTGTGAAAACATTCAAAAAGCAGTTGCATATGCACATGAAAACCTGCCAGCTGGGGCCATTTTACTGAGCCCTGCAGCACCCAGTTTTGACCATTTTATAAATTATGCAGCGCGTGGAGATGCATTTATGGCCGCGGTGCATTCACTATAGTATAAAGCTCTTGTGCCTTTCTTGCAGCGGCTTCTGCGTAATTATCGCCAGTACTGGCGTATAATATGCCACGGGAAACGGGAAAGATCACTTTATGGTGTTTTGCCCCTGCTAAAGCAGCATCAGCGTCGCCGCCTTGCGCGCCTACCCCTGGGCACAAAAACCATGTGTTGGGCAGTTTTTCGCGCAGCTCAGCAATCTTCTCTGGGCGGGTCGCACCGACCACAGCACCCAGCACATCACCATGCTCTTGGTGCATAGCTATGAGCTTTTCTTGCACTTCTGGCAATCCTAAAATCTCATCCCCTGAGGGATTTGATGTATAGAGCAAGCTAAAAACATGTTTATTGCAAACCTCTGCTTTATTTATAAATGGGAAAACAGTATCACTCCCCATTAAAGGGTTTATGGTTACAGCATTAACAGAAAGAGGGCTTTTTTTAAAATAGTACTTGTTTGCATAAGAGTCTGCGGTACTACCAATATCCCCTCGTTTACCATCAATCATGATCCATAACTTTGCTTTTTTTGCTTTAGAAATTATCTCTCTTATTGCGAAAATACCTTCTACATCAAATGCTTCAAAGTACGCCATCTGGATTTTAATTCCCATAATATGCGGTGCGCAGGCTTTTATTACATTATCAGAAAACTCTAAAATACTTACCTTTTTTGGCATTAATTTAGGGTTTGGATCCAGCCCCAAAATGAGTCGACCCCGCTCTGCAACTTGTTTTTCGAGTGTCATCATTTTAGCCCCAGGTCATGTCGAATGGCCGACAAATGGCCCTTGGTAGGGTCGTTTGGTTGGCTTACCAGCGCCTTGATTTTCTTCAGCCCATGCATGATGGTCGTGTGGTTTTTGCCGCCAAAGGCCGCACCAATTGCCTCATAGCTCATACGCAGCACATCTTTGCACAGCAGCCAGCAAATCTGCCGCGGATAGACAAATGTCTGCTTTCGCGAGGTGCCGAGTATCTCTGTCGCCGGTACCTGAAAGTACTCTGCCACAAAGGTAATAATGTCTTCAGGGCTTTTTGCCAGGCCGCGACCAGCAGCGTCTGTGCTGGCGATTGAGTCGGTTGGGTTCAGCTTCCGGAAGATCTTTCCGACGCTCTGAACAGTCGGGGGCGTACTGCTTAGGTCCCATTCTGCGCCCACTTTTTTCAATATACTCTCCAGCTCGCGGAGGCTCCGGCGCACGTTTGCGGCAATGAACTCCTCTACATCAGGGCCCAGCACCAGCTGCATGTCAGTCGCCTTTTTTTGTATAATCGCCAGCCGCGTTTCATATCCAGGCAGTTGCACGTCGACCGTTAAGCCCCATCCCATACGGCTTTTCAGCCTGTCAGATATTCCCGTTAACTCGCTTGGTGGCCGATCAGCACTAAAAATAATCTGCTTGCCAAAATCAAACAAGTCGTTAAAAGTATTAAACAGCTCGTTTTGCGTTTGCTCTTTGCCCTCAAAAAACTGCACATCATCAATAATTAGCGCATCAACTCGCCGATACTTCTTTCGAAATGCATCAGTTTTTCGGTCACGAATTGCCTTCACAATCTCATTTGTGAACCGCTCAGAGGTCGTATAGACCACCACCGCATCGGGGTCCTTCCGCAGGATTTCATTGGCTGTTCCCTGCAAAAGGTGGGTTTTTCCAAGTCCTACACCGCCATAAATAAACAGCGGATTGTACTGTTTTGCTTTGGCTCCACGCTCTGAAACGGCACTGCAAGCTGCATGAGCCAGCCGATTTGCCTCGCCAACAACATAGTTTCCAAGCGTGAATTTTGATTGGATAATTCGGCTCTCAACGCCTTCGGCTAATCTTACGCGTGGTTCATTTCGTACCTTTTGTGGTTTATGAGCAGCTTCTTTTTTCCCATCAAAAATGGCCGGATTACTTGGCTGGGAGTCAGCCAAAGCCAGGTCAACCTGAAAGAAAAGGCGCTCTACAGCTGGAACAACAGCGCGAATATTTGTAAGCAATATGCCCTTATATTTCGTTTCAAGCCAGTTTTTGTTCATCTCAGTCGGGCAGCTGATAAGCGCTGCATCACCAGAGATTTCCTTTAGGCGCACCTTTTTAAACCATGTATGAAACTCCATGCGACTGATTTTTTCGCTTAAACGGCTCAGCACAGAGTCCCATATTTGATTTTTATCCATAGTTTCAGTCTCGTAAAAGGGGATTGCAAAATATTTTTAACTCAGCACACTTTGAAGTTTTTTGCTTTACGCTTAGAACATACAGGAGGTATTTTGCTTCGTCAAATAGAATTGTGGAAAACACTCTTTTTGTGCTTATTTTAAGCAGAAATTAGGACTTTACATATATATCGTGTGGATTATATATTGCAAATAAGTAGTCCACAAAAAATCAACAATTAACAGGACTTATACACTATTTTTTTGGAGAAATCCAAAAGGCATAATACATATTTTTGAGCACTTCATTTTTGAAAAAATTATCAAATTGCTGTCGCTGCCATCGAATCGGGATAGCGACATGAAGGGCATAATTCTGAATACCAATTCGCCGCGAAAGGTGGGCAATTCGACCTAAATGTGGAGCTTGGCTTACCATTACATAACTTGTTTCTGTTGGATCTTCTAAATTTAAAAGAGTTTGAGATGTATTTATGCCGTTCATGTCACGCACAATATCTTTCAGCGGAATGTTGTATTCTTGGGCCATTTTGGCCATTACATCAACCTCGTGTGCACCAAAAGTTGACTTGCCGCCACTGAGAATGAGGCACTCAACTTGGTCATTTTTATACAGTCCAATCGCGCTTTGCATGCGGTCTGACAGCGCATGAGATGGTATATCATCTCTCCAGACGGCAGCACCAAAAACCACAGCGCAGTCGGCAGTGCCAGTGAACTGGCTGTTTTGGTGTGAGTATGTCTGCCAAAAGGCCCAACTGGCTAAAATGAGCACGACCAAAATAGCCCACAAAACCACTCGAAAAAGAAATTTCAAGACTCCCATTATGCCTTTTTTTGAGTATTTTTTTTCTTTGCTGGCGCTTTCTTTTTAGCCGCTTTCTTCTTTTTGGCAGGGGTTTTTCTGCGTCCGCGGCTCTTTTTTTCAGGAGCTTTTTCAATGAGTTCTTGTACCTCGGGCAGCGTCAGCTTCAGCGGGTCGGTATCTTTTGGAATCTTCACATTGCCCTTTGCGCACTTGATGTACGGTCCCCAACGCCCGTTCAGCAGCTGGATTTCCTCGTCTGCCCATTCCTTAATAAACTTCTCGGCATCGGCTTTTTTCTTGGCGGCGATCAGCTCGCGTGCGCGATCCTCCTTAATAGTATACGGATCGTCTTCTTTCGGAATGCTTACGAACAGCTTTCCAACAACGACATAGGGCCCAAACCGACCGATACTGGCTTTAATCTCCTCGCCGTCCTCTGTCGTGCCAACCACGCGTGGCAACTGAAAGAGATACAGCGCCTGTTCTAGGTTAATGGTCTCAATCCGTAATGGCGCGCGAATGCTCGCGAATTTGGGTTTTTCTTCGTCCTCGGTGTCGCCAATTTGCACCATCGCGCCATATCGCCCAAGCCGCGCATAGACTGGCTTGCCGCTTTTTGGGTCTTTCCCTAGCTCGCGTTGGCCAACGGCTTTCTTTTTGTCAGCATCTGCGGCAGCCTCAACCGCAACATGAAAGGGGCTATAAAAGGTCTGAATCATTTTGTTCCACTCGGTTTTGCCGGCAGCGACAGCATCAAACTCCTCCTCAACCTTTGCCGTAAACGAGTAATCAAGCACGTTTGGAAACTGATCGACCAAAAAGTCTGTTACGATTGTGCCAGTCGCAGTCGGCCACAAACGGCCTCGGCTGGCGCCGGTCATCTCGGTTTTGGTGGTCTTACTGACTTTTCCATCTTGCAGTTTCAGCAAGCCAATTTTTCGCTCTGTGCCCTCGATTTCGTCTTTACTGACGTACTCTCTCCGCTGAATGGTCGTGATGGTCGGCGCATATGTACTCGGTCGTCCGATGCCCATTTCCTCCATTTGTTTGACGAGCATGGCCTCGGTGAACCGCGCTGGCGGACGCGTAAACGTCTGTGTGCCGATCGCACGACTTAGCCCCAAAATGTCTTTTTCGGCCATGTTTGGCAGTAGCCCGTCCTCTTCTTTTGCCTCGTCTGTGCCCACTTCATAGACCGCTAAGAACCCACTGAAGGTCACGATTTGGCCTTTTGCCACCAGATCAAAACTGAGTTTTGCAGTTGTGCGGGCTAGTTTTGCGTCAGCCATTTGGCTGGCCAGTAACCGGTTTCGGATGAGTGAATAGAGCCGACTTTGGTCGTTTTCGTCGCCTGCTGTTTGGCGGCTCATGTCGGTCGGGCGCACGGCTTCATGCGCTTCTTGTGCGCCTTTTGACTTCTTGCCATATGTCCGCCGCTGATAGTACTCGTCTCCAAAACTGGCCTTAATTTCCTTCTCGGCCGCCTTCAGCGCGGTCTGGCTCAGGTTCACGCTGTCGGTTCGCATATACGTTATATGTCCTGCTTCATATAGTCTTTGTGCGACCCGC
>JAHDDZ010000004.1:0-6118 GCA_020629095.1 Candidatus Altimarinota bacterium
ATCGGTAAAGAAATGAGGTAGAGGAAAGAGGCCATTGCATCTGCAGTGGCCTCTCTTGTGTTGTCCTGGTGCGGTTTGTCTACAATGTTCCTCGCTGGCCGCCTTGTCGAAACTCACTATACTTTACATCAGTTTTAGTAGTACGAGTTACAAAAGCTTCTCTTGTTAAATCATTTTTAATACCCAATTCCTTCAATAAATTAGGCAATAAAGACTCTCCTACTGTTCTATTTGCAAGTGTAACAGTTTTCTCCAGATAACTACCCCCCAAGCCTTTAGTTCTTGGCTTTCGAAACTCTTTGTTAAGTACTGCCTTTAGCTTTCGCATAAAGACATCTTTTTTATCCGATGGTATCTCTAGCTTTTCAGACCAAAACTGGATAGTCTTTTCTATGGATTCCATAGTATTAATATTTAAAGTGATTAAATAATTATACCCCGCATGAGCAGGACACCTGTGTGTGATCTGGCTTATGCCTTTGCATAAGCGAGGATACTCCAAACAGGTCGCTGCCCACGTGTGCCGATATGTCAAAGATCTATAGTATACATAGCGTATTCTACCCCTATTGTCAAAAAGCCCCTTTCGGGGCTTTCTGTTTCTTGTTTCAGCGGGCACAGCCGAAAAGGGGCAATCGCCCCTATCCTATCCCATAAACTTCTTGGCGATGTTCATTACGTCGTCCATCACGCTGCCGTCGCCGTCGCGGTCCAGCACGCTGCTCAGCATTTTGCTAGCCGTGCTGCCTTTGTCGCTTTGTTGGTACTGCGTGAACCCTTGCAAGATATTTGCCGCGTCGAGTCCGCCAGCTGACTGCTCTTTGCCCAGGGCACCCATCAGCATTGGGCTCAGCGCCTGTAGCATCTTGGTCGCGCTTTGCATGTCAGCGCCTGTTGCGGCGCTCAGTTGCTGCTCGACAGCCGCTTCGTTTGCGCCAAACAGGTGCCCCAATATCTTTTGCCCTTGCCCCATCAGCTCGCTTGCCTCTGGTTGAGGGCTCGGCGTGTCTGGATTCAGCAGGTCAAAAATGCCACCATCGTGGTCATTTGTGATTGCGCTGATGAGCCCCTGCGCATTGTCGCCGCCTTGGGCTGCGTTTCGGCTCATACCTCCCAGTAGCATAGGTACAGCCTTTTCGGCCATTGTTCGTGCCATTGCGGGGTTCATTCCAACTTTGTTTGCGATGCTGCTGACCACTCGGTCAGTGATATATTTTTGTGCGATAGATGCGATATCCATGGTGTTGTAGGTTATGTTTTATGTGTATTATAAGCAATGATGTGAGGGATGCAAGAAAGAGAAAATAAGAAAAAGAAGAGGCTCGAACCGGAGTTCGAGCCTTGTGTCTTGAGCTGATAGGAAACCTTGCGGTTTACATCTCAGCATCATGATCTTCTCTTCTTTTGGCACATTACAGGAGGGCTCCTGAGACTCCCTTGGGAGGGGTGTGCTGGCTGGTGGCTTATTTTGCAAGCGCAGCTTGCATTACTGACCAATCTCTTTAGATCTGGTCAGAAAAAGAATAAGGCCGTGTTTCCGTATGAGAGCTTCAACCTTGTTATCAAGGTTGATTCTCATGCCTTTGTAAAGGCATGGCACGTGCCTTTCAACAAAACTATGCGCTTCCGCATAGTTTGCAACCCACCTGCAAGTGGCCTTTGATGGCCTTTCAGCCATCAAAAGCAAAAGGGGTTTCACGCTATAAGCGTGATTGACCGCTTTCACGGCGGCCAAGACCTCCTGCACACTGCAGTCGGTCTCTATCCCCACTAATTCATTTAGGAAGGCAATCGCCTTCCCTCTTTTTTTCGAGGCAGCATTCGCCACCTCTTTTCCAAATTTTTTGGCTACACTCGCGTATAGCCTTTGGAATTTCTCATGTTGATCGACTTTTCGATCGACATTTTTAATGGTTATGTTCATCGTCTCAGGGTAGATGTCTACCCCGTTTACATAAACCTCCCCCTTTCGGAGGAAGGATCTTCTATGTGGAAGGTGTTTGTGCACCTTCTCACTTGGATGAAAATATGTCAGCGTGGCATATGCCACGCTCTGAGATACCTGTATTGGGATGTTCTCCCAATACACATCCCTTACGGGAATATTTTTTTTAACTTGAATTTTTATTTCCTCGCCAGGCGAGGAATAATATTCTTCTAAATCCGCTTTTCTCTCTTCCGAGAGATAAGCACCATTTGCATGGGAGTTATAGAAAAATAAGGTAAACTCATTAAAGCCATTTTGATCATTTCTTAAATCCATATATTTCACTCCGCCCTGTCGAAGATTTGGATATATCAGGGATTTACATTCGGGTACTTTGACCCGCAGTCATCACTTACATCATCTGTCTCCTCGCCGGCGGGGCGCATATCAGATTTAAATTATGGAGAGTACTAGCCATCAGGCGTTCCAGAGTAAGAGCACAAAGGGCACAGCGCGTGTGCGCTCAGTGCTCTTACTCTTTTTGTAATAGTGCCGAGAAGTAAAAGATCGGTGTGAACAGAAGGATTTCTGTGCAACGAATTGCAAGAGAAAACCACATCCATTCATGCTTATTATAAACTATAAAAATAAGCAAGTCAAATTCTCTCAGAGTAGCCCAAAAGACTAAATCGGGTTTATTATTTGTTGTGGACAATGTGATGTGGTGGAGCATATCGGACTCGAACCGATGACCTCATGCATGCCATGCATGCGCTCTAGCCAGCTGAGCTAATGCCCCGACCGACACGCAGTATAGCCATGAAAGTGGGCACGTGCAAGTGGTTTGGAGAAATGACTGATTTATGGTATAATCATGAGATTATGTATATCGCATGGGAATTGAAAACAAACACGGCGCAGAGGATTTGTCTGGGAAGTTTGCATATTCTCGGGCAGACGAGCTGAACGAAACCGGAAAGACAAAAGCCACAGAGACGCTGGCAGAGGCCCACAACGCCATTGCGGCGCTGGGGGTAGAACAGGCCAACCAGACCACGCCCCCCGCCACGTGGGAGGACGTGAAAAACGGCGTGGGCGGCTGGAAGGTGTACTTTGATAAGGGGGGAAACTATACATCTGCAGAGAACGCAGATGGCTCGCTGCAGGCGTTGTACATAAACGGGGAACTGCAAGAACTGGAGGGCAAAACCGCTTTTGACTTGGTGGGGTGGGATATTAATAGGGGAATAATAAATGTAATAACAGACGGAAAAGATTATCTCTATAACCCAGACCTGACCCGCTGGAAAACCCCAGACACCGGCGCAGATGTGTTTGCGTTGACAGGCTGGGGAGGTGACGTGCTGTGCACGCAGGATTTTGATTATGATATGCGGATATATTTGCATGATGGCAGTGCGTATCAGCCATATGCAATACCGAACAACACGCAGAAAATAACTGGGTATAAAGATGTTGAGGCTGACAAGAAGTTCATTGTGTCGGTGGCAGATGGCAGCCAGTACGACATTGGGTATGACGGAAAAGTGCTGGCCCACACAGACGCAGACGGCAACGATCTCCTGAACCAACAGCCGAGCAGCCAGCCCCCTGCCACAATAATGGATGCATATGAGACTGGAGAATGGATTGACCTTCCAAATTATGTAAGTGAAGGCGGTCAAGGAGTGGTTTTAGAGCACGATGACGGCACGCAGGCTTTATATATACAGAACTTGCTATGGGTTGACCCCAATGGGAATACCACATTTGAGTATGTGTTTTATCATGCGGATGGGAATGTTGAAGTAACAGAGAATGGGCAGACGTATACATATCTAGTAGATGAAATTGGGAATTTGATCCCATCTGAACCAGCGCCACAGCAGACTGTTCCGAACCAAAACCCCACCCCCAAGCAGAAGCCTAAATGGCAGACCACCACCCCGTTGACGGCCACAGAGCTGCAGGCCAAAACCACCGTAGACCTGACAGACACCGCCACCTGCATGGCCGTGCAACAGGCGTTAGTGGATGCAGGAATCAGCCTGAAGGGGCCAAACAACGGGGTCGACGGAATCGCTGGTGAAAGCACCAGAAACACTTTGGCGGAGATATTTCCAGCAAAAGAAAAATGGGATAAAACAAGTAAAGGACTGACACAAGAGCAGTTTAAGATGATTTTGGAATATGCACGGTCGCTGATTGGCACGCCTGTTGACCCAAGCAACCCGCCAAAAGCCCCCAGCGAGGCACTGAAAAATATAATAGACACAGCGCGCGCAAAACTGGTCGCAGCGCGGTTTTTAGATTTGGTTGAGGGCGCCATGGGCACAGAGCCAGTCAAGCTGGAAAACGTGGAACCGGAGTTTCGGGCGGTGCTAAAAGAGCTGCTATATGCAGATGATGTGGACTTGTTTCAGGCATATCAAGATTTATATCAAAATGTTTATGGGCGAGTTCCTATTACAAATAAAACCACAACGCCGACCATCGCACAGCGCATGAAAGCGTATATTGATGGCATTTCAAGCTATGCGCCGTTTACCAGCTCGGTCGAGGCACCGACATATGTGAGCCCAATCGAGGAGCTGGTGGCAAACGCCCCGCTCGATTTGACCGACAAGGCGGCCGTGACCCAGTTGCAACAGGCCATGGTCGATGCCGGCATGAAGCTGAGCGGCCCCAACAACGGCGTAGACGGCGACGCTGGCCCCAGCACCCGTGGGGCGATAGGTTGGCTGCTAGGAGAAGGTTACTACAGGGAATATGACGGCGACACGCTCGACGCGACCCAGCTGGAGCACACCCAGAAGAGCATAGAGCTGATGGGGCAGTTTGCGGAGTTCAAGGAAAATGAGCTGAAGCCGCTGGTGGAGCAGCTGCAGGCTGATGGAAAAGATGTGGAAAGCATGTATGATTCAGAGAGCTATCATTATATTCGAGTGCCAAATAGTATGGGAAAGAGTATATATATAGAATTTAAGTGTGACTTTGAAACCCATGAAGTAATAGCTCGATCAGGTCTTTCAAAAGAAGAGGGAATGGAGTATTTGACCAACCCAGATGCGCGAGAGCGGCTCGACAAAAAAATGAGTGTTTATCTGTTGCAAAATGCGATAGATCAGAACTATTTTGAATATATGGAGTGGCAGATCCAAACCGCCTTGCTGTTGCTGAACCCAAATGCTTTGCCGAAATATGGCGCAGATGGCGAGTGGGGAGCCGAGAGCACGGCCGCGCTGGAGGCAGCCACGGGCTTCACTGAGGTAAACGCCGAGAGCGTGCAGGCGCTGGTTGACTTGCTCAGCGAAGGCCTGAAGACCAACGAAGAGAAAAACAATGAAGCCAAAGAGCAACTGGACGCGCTGAACGCCACCAACCCAGGCGTGGTAAAAAATATGGAAGTAGGGGATGATGGCGTGCTGCGGGCAGATGTCATGAGTGAATTAGCACTAACAGCAGATGCTGACGGAAATGTAATAAATGAGCCGGTTTATTCGGCTGCGAGTTATGACCCAGAAACGGGTCTATGGGATTTTGGCGGGTTTCCATTTACCCCAGAAGAACTGGATGAATATGTGAGCGCGCTGCCACCTGTGCCACCCGAGTTTGCCCCGCCAGCGACGGTGCCACAGACAAAGATAGAGGCAGGTACCCAAGACTTTGAGGTCAAAGAGCACGAAATGAAACTGGAGGGCGAGCACATGCAGCGGCTGATCCGTGCATGGAAAGTGATAAAAGGGAAGGACGCGAATGTGGAAATTGTGCAAGAAACAGAGGAAGTCTCGATTGGGAAGAATGCAAGCGGGGTTGAGGTGTTTGAAACACGAACAAAGCGCACACTGAAAAACCCAACACCGGCTGACCTGCTGCAGATAATTGAGTCTGAAGACGACCCGACAGAACCGCTGACAGAGCGGCACCTGATGCAAGTCGAGCAAAAAGCCGAGGCCATGGTGCGCGACATCGCCCGAGACCTGGCAGATGCCGCACGTGGCTGGAAGCTGAAAGAAGTTGAGTATGAAGAGGAGGAGAAATATACGGATGCAGATGGGAATGAAAAAACCCGCATGGTGAAAAAAACAAAGGTGCTGGAAGACAGTGAGGGCGTTGACACCAGCACACCAGAGGGGAAAAATGCAGTCGACCAGCTGCAAAAAATCCTTTATTGGACAGACAAAACAAGCG
>JAHDDZ010000004.1:6218-21112 GCA_020629095.1 Candidatus Altimarinota bacterium
GCGGGCACAACGGATGTGTTTCATAACGAAATTGCTGCCAGTGGCCGGCTCTATGCCGAGCAAGTGCGGGCGATCTGTGGGGTGATAACCGATGTGAACCCAAATGACGGAGAAGCCACAAAGGCGCTAAACGAGCATGACGAGCGCATGGAGGAACTGACCAAAAAGGCAGATGAGGTGAAGGCGATGATGGAGCAATATGAGGAGTTGGACGCCGAAGTTGAGTTAAGTCCAGACGGAAAAACTATAGGAATCCGGATAATGAAAGGAGATGAGAAAGTCACGCTAAAGTATGATCCAGACGCAAAAGATGGAAAAGTGTGGAAAGAACAAATACACACAAAAGGCGATGATGGGAAATATACGGAAGTGGGGGAGCCAAAATTCTATGGCAAGAGTGAGCTGGCGAAAAACCTAGAGGCTATCAACCAGGGGCTGATTATTGCTAGCAGCCAAGAGGGAATGAGCCCGCTGGCAGCAAGCCGATTAGGCGACATGCACAACTTGGTTGCTGGTCAGCTAAACCCGTTCATCGGCGAAGATGGCCTGTATGGCGGAGCGATGAAAGTGACGCCAGAGGATTTGTATCATGCCAGTGACAGAGAGACAAACGAGCTGACAGACACGATAAAAATGGAGATCGCAGACGTGGTCGAAATGCAGCTGAAATGGGACGAATCCACGGATGAGTATACGCTGGAGGCGACGCCGCAGGGTGACTTTACGCTGCCAGAGGGGCTGATGAAACTGGCTCCGACCAGCAGCAAAAAGATGCTCAAAACCCGTCTGCGGGCGGTCATTCAGTTGTTGAAACAGCACGAAGGGAAAGCTGAAAAGCAAGAGGAAATAGATGCGCGGGTGGGCAATGCGTTTGACGAAACGGCCGTCGAAAAGGGCAAGGCGCAGGCGACTTTGGCTGATCTGGAAATGGTGCAAGATGGCGATGCGTTTCAGATTACGAATCTGATGACAGGCGACATCATTACGATTGAGTATGCCGAGACAGATGTGCCCGCAGAGGGCGATTTGACCAATGTGCCAGCGGGGTCTTATGTCATTGATTTCATGCCTGCAAAGGGCAATCACACGCGCCAGCTGATCTCGGCCGATGAGGCAAATGGGTATCTGGAAAATGGCGCATTTGTGCCTTGGTTTGAGGGGCAGCAGGCCAGCTGGGGAGACAAAGTAGAAGCGGAAAAAGCCAAGGAAATGAGACGATTATATGACGCGGGGCTGCTGAATTCACTGCCGAAAAGTGGAGGTGGAAATAGCATTCCAGCAGCCCCGAGTGGTGCCACTGGTTCAGCATCAAAAACAACATCAAACGTATCCTCAACAGCGGTCGGAGGGGTGGAAATAGATGAGGTGAAATATGCGCTGATAGAGAATATTTCGGCAGATATGCTGAAAGAAATCTCTGTCATGGAAATCAAAAATGCAGCCAGGACCAGCGCCAGCGACAGAGTCAAAATAGGCTTTGAGGCACTGGCAGCCGGCGCAAAAGTGTGGTCGCAGCGCGACTGGAAACCCGCGCTGGACGCAGAAATATATGTAGAAAACAGAGACAACGGCCAGGCGCTAGATGGGAAGACGTGGTATGGATATGACAATGCAAAGTTTTTTGCGCAAAACAAACGCCGCGCGCGCGAGGTTGGCAGAAAGGCGCCATTCCCGATGGACATGCTCGCGGTGCTGCCATATGACATTGCGGCTGGGGGCGAGGCCGAATATGACGTGTTGAACCTGGGGCGAGCCGACTGGGTCACAGCACCAGATGGAACAAAGCTGGCGATGCTGGAGCTGGGCGGAGAACTGATAGTGCTGGAGCGCGATGACAGCGCCAGCAAAGACGTGCTGCGCCACCTGAAAAATGTTGAAGATGGTATTCCAGGGAGTGATAAGGCATGGGTGCACAGAGCTGCTTCATATATGGATGTAAATGATAAAAATGCGCACACGCGCAATAGCGGCGCGATCAGCATCATGCGGCCATCAGACGAGTACTTTTTTGACCCAGTGACGTCTCTAATACGAAATGTTAATGATGAAGAAGCTGGATATACTCCAGATAAGCCCAACAGACAGCTGGCCGCCAGCGCGGTTGCAGCCGAAATGAAAGAGAAAATGATCACGCCAGATGTCTATAAATATTCCTATGCGGTAGAAATGGAAACCGCGGATGCCGCTCAGGTAGTAGGATTAGCACTGGCTGATTCTGGTTTACCTGGGGTGAGTTATGCACAAAACGGAAAAATGGTCGAGATATCGATTACATCTGAGCTGATAGCAAAGCGGTTTGCGGGCAATGATATACTCAAATCTGACCCAAGCACGTGGGGCGGGGTGGCGCAACAGATGCTGCTGGATACAATAAACAACGGAATCGAAAAAGAAAACAAGGCCATAGAAAAGAAGAACAGAGCCGTGCCAGACATCGACAGCCAAAAAACAGAAAGAGGCGGAAAAGGGGACTGGGTTGGGAAGCTCGGGCAGAGGATTGGAAAAGTGCAATCATTTTTGCAAAAGGGAGTTGAGCGTCGAAAAGAAAACAGAGAAGCTGACAAAGAGGAGACCATCGCTCGGCAAAAAGCTCGACGAGCAAGAAGAAAGGCCAAACGCGCAGGATTAAATCCAGCAAAGGGCGGATATGACGCCTCTGCGCCAAAGTTTCGTGGAATGGAAGACGCGCCCGAAATGGAATATGAGGACATGCGAGGCGAGGTGGAAATAGAAAAGAGTGTGCCGCAGCTGGCTGACATGGCCGAGTTGGTTGACCGTGCGGGTGTTGAAATCTCAGAGGGGGGCTTCACAACAGTGGAAACAGATACCGGCGAGCAGGTGATATTTGCTCCAGATGGCACGCGGGTCGAGCTGAAAAACCCCGCCACAGGCGAAACACAAGATGCCTTTGCGATGGTACTGCCGCCTGACCAGGGCACAAATGAGTACACGGTTTTCTTCGACTGGGACACTCAGGCGTTTTACATTCCAAATGCATCAGGCAAACTGGATCCAGTTGTGGTTGAGTCAGGGCCAAAAGGGGCGCCAAAAGCCCCAGCCCCAGCGCCGCCAGTGGGTGGCAAAAACGCCCCCCCACAAACGCTGAGCGAGCTGGGAGACCGCACGGGGCACCCGCAGTGGCCATATGTAAATGAAGTGCCAACATACGGCGGAACTATTGTGCGAAATGAAGAAACGGGGAAGGTGGCACTTTTCCTTGAAGATACGCTGTTTACCTGCCTAGACCCGACCAACCCGCAGCAGCTGATCAGCACCTTTGAAGGGATCAGAACAGATGGCAGCAACTCGATTTCATTTGTGCATAATGGCAAAATGTCGCTGTATGGAAAAGACGGCCTATTTGAAACCACAAACCCAGCTACTGGACAGGTGGTGCGCCAGTTTGACGCGACCGGCATGTTTTATTCTGGAGAGGATGTGCATGTGAAAAAGGGCACTGACTTCTATCAGTTCAATGCCGAGAAGCAGATTTGGCTGCAGCAGCAACCCGACCAAACATGGATTGAAGCTGACCCGACTCCCATCTTGATTGTCGAGGCGGAGCCCGTTAAACCACTGCCAGACCAGGTTGATTTAGACAACCCGACCGAGCCGTTTGTGTATGATCCAAACAAAGAAGTTCAGCAAGATACAACTCAGGCACAATTAGATGCCATAAACGCGCAGCCATATGCGGCAATAACCGAAATGGTGCATGACTATAATATCGCCCCAGAGACTGAAGTGGCGCTGAAACAGCTGGTCGACGCGGGGTTTGAGGTTGAGTTTGATAGTACAGATACAGGATATCGGCAAAAGCGAGTAGACATAAAAGTGACGGGAGAAGGCAAGACAGGCACACTGATAGAGATAATTTCAGATGACACAGGTGAATATACGCTGACGCTGGCGGCATATAATGACAGCGCAGGAGAGGAGATTTACTATGAAATAAATGACCCATCAGACGCCATTGATAGAATGCGCCAGTAGCCACAGGCCGCCTGTTTTGGCACAAATAACCAGCTGTGATAGACCATGAGGGAATAATCCCAAGACCCCATGGTAATCAGAGTATCGACCCTCAACAGTGCGCAGCCGCACACCGGCACCAAGCCGCTCGACGGCGAAATCGACATCTTTCGCACGCACTATGTATGCCCTGGGCGGCTGCCCCACGCCGAACACGAAATGTATCCAAATGGAGTGTGTGAGCTGTCTGGTAGTGACATAATCGTGAAAGAAAGTGCGTGGCTGGTGAACGTGAACCGCGCGAATAATGTGGCGAGTTATGACTCGTTTAATATCATTTTTCAGGTGCTGGCAGATGAGCTTGTGCCCACTGGTGGCGTGGCCGGAACGGTTATCGCGCGGGTGTTTAATGCGTCAGTGCAGCTGGGCGCAGTGACCAGTAATGACGGCGCGGCCGAGGGCCAGCTGGAGTTTATATCGGGCGCAAACCTGACCGACGCGGCCATTGACGCCGCGGTCGGCTCAGACCACTGGGTGCGCGTGTGTGACTTCGCCCCCACGGGCACCACGCCGGTCAATGCAGCAGCCAGTGGAACGGCCACCGCCAGCAACGCAAATAGCTTTAGCCCGCCTGCAAACGGAAACGACAGCGACGCGGCGACCTATTGGTATAATCAAAATACCCAGCCCCTGAGCGGCCAAGACCACTGGTGGGCGGTCGATTTGGGTGCGCCAACGGCCGTCGACAGCTGGCAGCTCGACTGGTTCAGTACCAGTTTTGCCAGCAGCAACTTCGACATCCAGTCGTCGCCCGATGGGGTCAACTGGTCAGTCGTGACAAACGTGACCACGGGCAGCGGCGCGGGCACGGTCAGTGGGGCGTTTCCGGTGGTGACAGCGCGTTCGGTTTTACTTTTATGCTGGCAGCGGCCACTCAGTTTACATTTCTGTGCGCGAAATGGCGCTGTTTGCCGCAGCGACAAGTGGCATAACCCAAGGCGAGCTGGCAACGCCGTGGTTCCCCAGTGGCATCAAAATGGATGGCGGGAGCATCGACATGGGTGGCGGGTGCATCAGCGACCTGTGCGACGGGGTTGAACCAAATGACGCGGTGACGCTCCAGCAGCTGCAAAATCTGATTAGCTCCAGCGGCGGAGGCGGGTTCACGCTGACGGGCGACCGCCCCAGCGCGACCGCTGCACGCGAATTGTATTGGGATGACGTGATGCTGGGGGTCGGGTTTTACATCATCGAGCGCAGCCTAAACGGCGGCCTGAGCTGGTTCCAAATTGCCATGGTCAGCGCAGGCGTTACCAGCTATGTCGATGGCGGATTTGTCAATTTTGACCCGAGCTATCGCGTGGTCGGCTACGACCCAACCATCGGCTATCAGGTCTATAGCAACGTGGTCGAGTTTCAAAATGGGCCCGTCGGGGTCTTTGCCTGTGGCGACTTTGGCGGTGGCGGCATGGGGGCTTACACCGGCGGCGACCTGGCGGCTGGGCAGGTGTACTCGTTCAGCAGCTTTACCCTCAGCAGCGCGATGAGCCTCATCGGTAATGGCGAGACGATTATCCAGATCAGTGGCGACCTGACCATGACAAGCGGCGCCATGACCATGCCGTTCACCAACGCAAACCCCGTGCCCAGCGTGACAGTGTGTGGGAAGACGCGCAACTTGTCATACAGCACGCTCGTCGGCCGAGCCGGCGGTGCAGGCGGCCAGGGGGGCGATCCGGCGTTTCCCGGAGGGGTGACAGGGCAGACGGGCGGGTTTGGTGGCAGCAGCAACGGGTTTAGCCGCTCTGCCACTGGCGCAGATGGGCAATATGCCACGGTCAGCGGGGTCACGCCCTATGGCCACGGAGGCACCAGCGGCACACCAGCCAGCCCAAACGGCAACGACGGAGAGGCCGGATTTCCTGATTTCATCGCCCCAAGCAGCACCGTGCCACCCGGTGGCGGTGGCGGCGGCGGCCACGGAATGTGCCGTGGAAACGTGGTTTTCATTGTGGGGGGCAATGTGAATATTGATAGTACCAGCACGCTGGTCGGGTTTGGCGCAGACGGTGGCGACGGCGGCAAGGGCGGAATCGCCCCAAACAACACCAGCGGGCAGGGCGCTCCAGGCGGCGGTGGCGGTGGTGGCGGCGGCCAGGGTGGCGACGGGTCACTGGTCAAAATCTTTCACCAGACGGGCGCGACCGTGTCAGCCACGCCGGTGCTGCAGCTGCAAAAAGGCGCAGGCGGCGCAGGCGGCATGGACGGAACCGGCGGCGCGAGCAGCGCGTTTGGGTACCCAACAGAGTACAGCGACAGCGGCATCGCCGGCACAACCGGCAACGACGGCCGCCCCGGCAGCCTCGAGCTGATAGCCGTGTAAGGCGAATAGACAACAAAAGGCAACCCAGAAATGGGTTGCCTTTTTATATTTTATAATGTATTATAATATTGTCCTCTGCGTATGTTTTCATACTACATGAGGCATAAAAGCTCTTTTACACGCTGACAGAAACGGTTTTGGTCACTTGCTGCGCACTGGCGTGGCGGGTGACCAAAATCTATTTCTTAATTATAAAAAACCTTTTTCAATGAAAAAGAAAGTTATGTATGCAATAGCAATATTGCTTGGATTTGTGGCCTATTCGCTTGTCGAATATGCCTTTCCTGGGATACTTTCATCAGTAGTTACTGATGGATTTCTCCCTTTGCAGGGACTTATTCGTCCACTGCCCATGGATATGCTCTCCACATTTATTTTGCTGTTGTTGCTCACTTTGGGCATAAACGCAAAATGGAATCTGTACCACTTTTCACCATTTATGCTGCTGGTGGGGGTAGTGCTTCTTGGGATCGATTTATTTCGACCCAAAGTAATAAGCTCAGGATTCGTTTATGATGAGAACCTTGTTTCTCATTATGTCGAAGAGATTGGACTTATCACTCCACTCACGGAGTGGGGCATAATTATTTTAATGTTGGGGTTTCTCATTCATATGATGGGAGAGCCCAAAACAGCGTAACTAAAAGGGCAAAACGGGATGAATCGAGTTCGATTCATCCCGCTCTTTTTGCTTGGTTTTTGGTTTGTTTTACGCTTCCTCCGGAATTGGCACGGCGTCTTTTTCAGCGTCTAGGTAGTCGTCACCCGGTTGCCATGTGGCGTCACATAGGCCGCCGCTTTGCACGGCTTCTGTTGACCGCAGCAGCTCGTCGATGTTGCGCCCGACGTTTTCGTTGTTTACCACGCTCATCTGCAGCACGCCGTCTGGGTCGATCAAAAACGCGCCCCGCATACTAATCTTTCGGTTCAGGTCGTTACTGTGCGTGATCACATTAAACAGCGTGCTCAGCTCGCCGCTTTCGTCGCTCAGCCATGTGTAGGCAAAGTCGTCGGCCAGTTCTGGCCCCCAGGCAATGTGCTTTTCGTTGCTGTCCATGCTGATCGGCACCACGTTTACGCCCAGGTCAGTGAACTGGTCTTTGGCCGCGTGCAGGGCTTTCAGCTCGGTTGGGCACACAGTCGTGCCGTCTGCCGGATAGAAAAACAGCAGCGTC
This sequence comes from Candidatus Altimarinota bacterium, assembly GCA_020629095.1. Lineage (GTDB taxonomy): Bacteria > Patescibacteriota > Gracilibacteria > UBA4473 > UBA4473 > JAHDDZ01. Next base: position 13,749 of record JAHDDZ010000004.1, read on the forward strand.
CAGTTGTCTTTCAGGTCCGCCGCGCTGAAGCTGATTTCTTCTCCAGCTTCGTTTATTCCACTGGCGGTAAACGCCGGAACCTGCGCCTGCACTGTCACCGCCGGTGTAGCGACCAGTGGTGCGCCGGCTTGGCCGTTGCTGACAAAGCTGCTGTAGAGCCACCCACCAGCGATGAGAAGCAGCACGGCTGAGATCAATCGAGTTGTTTTATTCATGATGAAAAAAGTATAAGTCGAGGAAATAATACACAAACAAAAGTCATTGTAAAGCATAGAAAAGAGGGGACTACCAGATGATAATCCCCGCTCTTTTGCGTGTTTGGTTCCTAATCACAGCACACTATTTTAATGCCATATCCTGCAAAGAAGGATACAATTCCGCCACCGAAGAGGCCAATTATGACACCGAAACCAGCGACATGGTGCGGATTCTCACTAAATATGTTTTGGATACTAACCCACCCGCATAATAGTAAGAAGAGGCCAAATAGTAGTCCAGCTGCAAAGAACAAAAACCCAAAAACTCGAATAATTATTTCTCCTACCATAGCCTACAATTTGTGTCTGACATAATAGTAAATCGCACTGGGTTTATTACTGCACCGGCGTTCGGCCAAGTAGGCGCGGAGATGCTCTCCTTTTTGTATTTTATTACAGAGCTTGTTCAGCTTTTGCAGAAATTCTGCTTGGTCCATTTTACGGTCAGATGCGACTTTCCCTCTCAGAAAAACAATGGTTTTTTGCCTGTAATTACAGGGCTTTCTTTTTTTACTTCGTGCCACAATATGTAGTTTTTGAAGGTGAAACCAACGACGGAAAAGAGCTTATGCGCCTTTCCGCTACCTGTCCCGATAATCGGTATGCGTTGGTATAAGAAAGGACTACGCCGTTATATACCTCAAAGTGTGTTTTGTCAAACTAGAACAACTCGTGCAAATGCATCGAGTGGGGAAACCAAAACACGTGCACTGCCAGCCACAGCGCGCTGAGGATCCGCGCTGGCGTTGCCAGCCCAGCCCATCGCTTTACTATCAAATAGCCCAGCACCATTGCCAGCGGGTCGGCTATCAGCCGGTTTGCCCAGTGCTCAACCCCCTGAAACCAATAGGCCACGGCCTGCCCAGCCAGCCCAATTTCAAGGTAATGCTCCAGTGTTTCCCATGCGTATGCCAAAAAGAGCACCCCCAGCAGGTCATATTTATAGCGCAAAAAGCGATGGTGCCGCGGGTGAAAAAGCTCTTCGGTTATGTATGCAAAGAGGTTTTTGGTGTTCAGTGCCCACAGACATTCGTCTGATTTGTGCTTCGGGTGGGCTGTTTCCGGTTGTGCTACAACCAGCTACACAAAAATTTCAGAAGGGCCAAGTGGCCCCCCCAGAGGTACGTTTCGCTGTTCATGTGCACAGTCTACCTAACTGCGAATCTAACGCAACCTACTCTGCGACGCTGTTTTCGACTGCGTCGATCATCATTTTTTCGCGCTCTGCGAGTGACGCCAGCTGAAACTCAGCATCAAAAATCTCACTATAATACTCTATAAAATATGCCAACCGAGCCATTTTTTCTGGCATCTGCGTCAGGTTTTCAATCGTGTTTTCGCGTGCTTCCAGCACCGCCAGCGCGTCATCTGCGATGGTGCTGAGGAGCAATTCGGTTGTCTCCGCTGTCATTTCTCGTTCGATTCCGGCACTCTGCCGAATGAACTCATTGGTCTCTGCGTGTCGTTTTTCACTCTCTATTTGGCGGTTTGGTTGTTCAGTCATCGGGTGATTATACCTGAAATGAACGCAAAACACAACCATTTTACATACCAAAAAGAAGGAGGATTGCTAGGCAATCCTCCAGGTCTTTTTCATCCACGGTCGGTGTGTTGACTAAGCCTGTTTTACAGTCTCAGTCTGCTCATTCGTTTTGCTCGGCGGAGGCTTTTCAGCCTCTGGTTTGTGCAGGTTCAGCTCATGCTGTCCCTGTACGTAAACAGAAGCGCCTGCCCCCAAAACCACATCTTCTTGCTGCTTTTTATCCATTCCACCTGTTTTTAGATTCGCGACTTTTCGCTCCTCGGTAAACAAATGTTTTTCCAGCATATCCGTGTTTCGGACGGATATTCTTTGGAGTGACTGGCAAGACCTTTGGGTCACGAAACCTTTGTTTCATGACCACAGCCCCGTCATGCGGGTCTGAAATTGGTTGGTTGATGACCAAGTTCACCGGCGGTGGAGCCGGTAAATCTGGGATGCCGTCATTGCTTTGCAGCACGTCTTGCATCTCATTTACGAGCTGCTTGTCGTGTGAGTCCAGCAGGTGGCACCCAATTTCAACCAATGGATCAATTTGCCGCACTAAAGCGGCTTTGGCCGCTTGCGCAGCCAGTTGACCAGCACTGGCAACTCCGCCGATGATGACAACAATGATTCCTCTATCCCTCATTTTGATCAGTTTTTAGGTGAGAAAATGAATCCACGTCGAAGTGAGTGGCGACAATGCCATCGGCTTCGGGAGCTTGTGGAGTGAAGAATTCTCTGCCTGTTAAAACAGACAGAGGAGTATTTGTTTGTGCCGCAATGTTTAGCATATGCGGCGTGATTTCGGCATTTATAGCCGTTGAATTATCTCTCATACTTAATGAGATTTGTAGTCCGCAGCATATGCCACGAACGATGGTGATGAAAAATATTTCTGTCAGCCAGAGCCGCCAAACGCCCCCAGCAGACAGAAACACCCGCACCACCGCACCTGTGTGTGAAATGAAAAAGAACAAATGCAGCCAGTTGCCCAGCTGAGCGCTTGCGTCTGTCGGTCGACACAGGGTGTCATTTGACAAAATGCAAGACGTTGTAATTGTATAGTCATGTAGCCAGTTTTGTCAAGGCAACTTTGCCCTATTTGGGGCATTTTGACTGCGCACAAATGAAGCTGAAAGAGGATTTGCAGAACTGCATGATGTGCTTAAAAGGGATGAATATCCCTTCGCGTTAATTGTTTGTGGCTGATATGAATAGAACTGACTTAGCCCCATTTTGATGTTTGCCTGCCAATCTATTACCTATGACTCTCGCCTGGCCGAAAGCCCCCTGTTACCCCTGACTGCCGACCCAATCGACCCCCTGACTGCGACCACCACGGCGCCCATCGACACGCAGCCGCCCGACTCGTTTTATGTTCGTGTGACGCGGTTTGACCCGCACACCGTGCCGCTGAATACGCCTAGCTTTAAGCACCATCTGCACCACGGCAGCCTGCATGGGGCGGCCACGCACGTGCGTCGCGAGTTTACAATCGAGGGCGAAATTATATCAAACAGCAAGGCCGCGCAGCAGTGCGGGCTTGACGCGCTCAACCAAATTTGGCACACAGAGCCGTGCCCGAGCTTCACCGACCGCGGGTTTTATCGGCTGACATGGGACGCCCACAAGCCCGGCGGAACCCGCCAGCCGCGGTTTGTTTTTGCCCAGATGAGCGAGTTTTTGACCCGCCCGACAGAGGATCTGGAGCAGTGCTGCATTACGCCATTTGAGGTGAAATTGATCGCCGAGGACGCGCGGATTTATACTGGCGAACTGAACGAAATGACTAACATAAAAGAGGGATTTGTGGGCGGACTCGACATCGGAGAGGGGGGACTGAGCTACTCGACCGACCCGCTGAGCGACCTGTGGTGGCCCGAGGAAATCACCTATGCCGGCACCACCAAAAGCCCCCTGCGGGTCACGCTGAGCATCGACCCAAACTGGGTTGACCTGCGTACGCTGCCGCCGCACCCGCCGGGGGCATATTCTCCGGTGCCACCCGCGGTTGACCCGTGCATCTGGAATGGGGTCACCGGGCAGGGGTTTTGCGTGCCGTGGACCATGCAAATGGGCGACGTGCTGGTCGTTGACGGTCTTGCTGGCGAAGTGACGCTGAACGGCGCCCAGCTGAATGTGGCTACGGTGGGGGCATTTCCGTCGCTGGTGCCGGGGCAAAACCTGATTGTCATCGCCGACGAAACGCCATTTCAGCTGCACGGGCGGGCGCTGTGCGCCACGCTAGAGTGGTATGATATAATAGTGTAGCACAGAGGAAAGAGGCCACTAGCGGTTGCTGGTGGCCTTGATTTTCTTGCTCCTGTCATTGGAGGCTAACTGCATGCACGGCGGCACAACGGGCTCGATCTTGCCATCCAAATAGTCTTTTGCCCAGGCAATTAATTGCTGGTCGTTGTTCACACTTGAAAAGAATCGACCGTCTTTTGCCATGGTCGGCAGTGCAAGGTTCGCGGCCATGTTGGTTCCCATCCAAGCTTTTGCTTTTCGCAGTTCTGGGTCAAGCACACAGACCCAACCGCTCCAACTGTGCACTGTGCCAGATCTTCCGTGCCATCTTCTTAGGTTAAATGATGCTGGGTGCTTTGTCACCTGGTCATAGACCATTTGCATTAACTCTCGCTCTGACGTGCTCGTCACTCGATCATAGTGCACCTGACTCAGGTCGACTTTCATCATATATGATTCATCAAACGTGGCCTCTCGCAGGTCCAAATTAACAGGAGCCAGATTTGTGAAACCTCCGTACATAATTGCAACTCCTGCCAAAGAAAGATTCTCTGGTATTTTGTCTTTAAGGCATAGTATTTTGACGGCGTCACCTTTTTGAACTATTTCTCCTTCTACAAACATGCGATTTATTCCATCAATTTCTTGAAATGAAACATCAGAAGGATTAAAAGCGCTATGGGTTTTTCCCCTAATAATTCTTTTCAGAATTTTAGTTCTTTTGTGGGGATATTTTCTCCTCATAATAAAATGTTTTCCGAATTGACCGTCGGTACGGTTTTTTCCCTAATAGCAGGGCAGTTGTCAAGCCACGAAATCCGCATATCAGCTTTCTGATATAAGAAAATACATGTCTTGACTGCTGCCCAATCCGTCGAAATGTAAAAGATCGCAGAATCTTTATAACTATTCATGGGAAACATGTCAAGAAAAGCCTCCAACCTAAGTCGGAGGCATATTCGTCTTTTTGTGTCAAAAAATCAATACGTCATAGTCTCTACTACAGACGGGAGAAATCCAATTGCCAGCGTTTTTGTGCGGCATGGGCTCAGTACAACTTGCTCTGCGAAGCACACAAATGTGCCTTTTTGAAAGATTGCAATAGGCAATTTAATCTTTTCTAGTTGCCGTAATTGCCGCTTGCTCAGCGGTTTCATTACCAGTACATATCGGCCAATCAGCGCTTGCGATTGGTCATGATAAGCTTTTTCCATGATGAAGCTGGTGTAGCAATTTGCCCTTTTGCAGTCCCAAAATTCATCTGGCAGAGCCCATGAAGCATAGATCATTTCTAGATCCGCTGGTGTGTAATATTGCATTTCGGTTTCATTTCGGATGATTTTCTTGATCTCTTTTTTGGTCGGAACCCACAGCTTTGCTGCGGTTTCCGAGTTCTTCATAAAGATCAATTCACCTTCCAAATTTAACCCCGTAATGGAGCCGATCTGAACGGTTTGAGCCCCTGCCGGCCTGGCCAACAGCAGCACGCAAATGAGTAGAATCTGCCGCATATTAATCATTTTCTGTGATGATAACATGCGTTACTGGATCCTGTCCCTCATATCCAAACCAGGTCTTTTCGACCACTCCAACCACGCGACCGTTAATGTCAGTTACGTGGGTTCCAGCCAGTTTTCCATGCTGGGTTTCATCCCACCAAAAATCCAACTTTGTGAAGAGTTTCCCCTTTTCTTTCTTCAATGACTCCCGTAGCAGTTTTGCATTGTTTTTTGCAATCTCTCGTTGGAAATCATTTCCAGCAGATTCCACATCAACTGTGGCTAGCGCAATTGTGTCATTAAAGTCATTTTCTAGTAAGGCAACAATTTCGGCTTCACTCATCCCAAACTGGTTCCACAAGTACTCCTCTGTAAACCGATTAAAGGCCAGCTTAACAGCCGTCTTTTCGGTTTTCAGGTGCAGCAAAATGTTCTCTGTTCCCGTTGGTTTTGGAATGTACTCAAGCGGCGTAATCGCCTTAATGAAGATCAAAACCCCACCGCCATTTGTCTCGATATCATATGCCATACGGACATATCCCACCGTGTCCAATTTTGAGTTCAGCACAAATGGCTCACTAAAGAGGGGGCTTCTGCTGCAATACCCTCCACTAAAGTGGGCGTACAGCTCGTGCTTCATTGCCTCTTTTCTGACCTCTTTTTGGCGATTTTCTGCATATACAGCTGCAGAAATTTCATCAAACTGCGCATAGTATGCAGCGACTGTGTCGCTCAATTCTGTTATCTGACAGACTTCATCGGCGGTCAGATCATACAGAAACATGTCTCTGCCGCCAACGCGGTAGGTCTCAGTCGAAAGGGGCGGAATGGAATCAAGGATTCCTTGCGCTGCCACTGATATGGTCAGGAGGCAAATAAATAAAATCAATAATTGTTTCATAAATAAAATGTGTTGTGCTGCTGCCCAAAGGGGCATTAGCGGGTTTAATAAATTATTTTCTGCGCAAGACCAAAAAGGTCTTATCGCGGTTTTCGCACCATAGCACGCGGTGCACATATCCGGCATGAATCCAGCCAGCTTTGACCTTTGTCTCAATCTCAACCGGCCTGTTTCCATGCACGGTCAAGATGTAGTTTCCGACTGCAGAATGGCAGAAGTTGTTCCACGCATCTGCATGAAAGTGCTGCTGTGAGGTTGTGTCTGGCAACGCAAATGAGTCGCACAGACACTGGTTTCGCACCACATATTCAGCTGAGTCCAATGACTTCGCTTTATAGAGTGGCCCACGAAACTCAATGCCCCCGAGTTTGAGCCGAACCGTGTCGCCAGAGTCAAACATCCGGTCGATGTTTTGCCCCTGTGCCAGCACCGCCAGCAGCAGGGTCAAACAGAAAATAATGTGTTTCATAGCTCCGGTTTTGGTTCAGAAAAGATATACAGCTTATCATATATTATATTCGGATAATACTTTTGTGCTGGCAGCTCTTCTACTCCAATTCCTTGGCTGAAGTTTTTTGCGACCTGCGAAAGGATATCACCCCGTGGAGCGCCCTCTTTGTCTGTTTGCTCTACTACTTTTCGTAGGTCAAACACAACTACATAGCACCCAATAAATGGATAGTATGGTTTTTTTACCCCTTCATAAATCTTCTGGATTAAAGCAGAATCCACCTTAATCGATGCTGGAAGCTTCATTCTGATCAGAATCTGATCAAGGTTCTGTATGATCTCTTTTTTGCTGCTGCCCAGCACTGTATCAATCGCCAAGCTATCAGCCAAGAAAAAGGTCTCAACCTTCATTTTTGACTTGATTTCAATGGTTTGTGTTTGCCCATGGGCCTGCCCACAGAACAAAAGAAAAATGATTAAAA
>JAHDDZ010000004.1:21212-28530 GCA_020629095.1 Candidatus Altimarinota bacterium
AAGAAAACTGTTTGCCCATGGGCCTGCCCACAGAACAAAAGAAAAATGATTAAAATTAAAATGTGTTTCATAACTTGAAATATTTGATTTAAAAATATGTCCACCATCAAGCGGGTGGCACAGCTATGCTCATTTTTGCAAATGCGCAAAACGGTGCCACCCATTTTTTCGTATTGTGCCCCTGTTTTGGGGCATTTTTGACAAGTAAAAGAACAGGTTTTATGTGGCCACAATGAGCATGGAAATGCACACCGCAGCACGGATTTATACTATTTGCAAAATATAATATGTCAAATTATGTTGCAAGTTTTGCCAAAAAAGAGTATAATAAAATAGTTTTAAAAGGTTTGCCAAATGAATAGATTGTTTAAATGCATATCAGTGGTCGGGCTTGCATTGGTGGCTGCAACTGCGTCTGCGCAGACAGCTGGCACGCCCGAGATGCTGACTGGGCAGGTCGCCCTACCTGCCACAGATGCACCAGACAGCTGGACTCAGGTGACTTTCACCGATGCATTTAGCAGCACGCCAGTTGTGTTTCATTTGATAGACGACAGCAACTTGGAGGCGTCTGCGCTGCGGATCAGAAACGTGACCACAACTGGGTTTGAGATTGCCCAATGGGAGTTTAACAGCGAGGCATATGCGGGGGACGATAACACCGCCGCCACTGCCATGACCGTGCCATGGGTTGCCGCAGAGCAGGGTGACTGGTTGCTGCCAGACGGAACGCACATGACCATCGGCTTGCTGAAAGCTGGTGGAACGATCGGGTGGGGCGCAGACAGCTGGTTTAGCCACACATTCCCGACGGCGTTTGGGGCGCGGCCAGCCATCATTCCGGCCATCCAAAGTGCATTTAACGAAACAATTAGCCCAGCTGGGCCAGCTTGCCCAGGGCTGACAGAGGGCATGGATAACCCCTCTGCGACGGGGTGTGACTATGGACTAGACCGTATGCAAATAATTGATAATACGTGTTACACCGGCGGAAGCGAGATCTATGGATATATGGCGATAGATGACAACGCTGCGGGGCAGATTGAGCTACTGGACGGCACTTGGTGGCTCTATGAAGCGATTGCCAGTGACAGAGAAATCAGCGGAGCACATGACATGACCAACACGGGCGTGGGCACTGGCGCCAGCACTAACTGCGATTACCTCAGCTTTCAGCACACATATGCCGCACCGCCAACTACGGTCGGTGGGCAAAACTCGTTTTATGGGGGGGACGGCGGGTGGATGACCGAGTGTGACATCAGCACCACTCAAATTGGGTTGAACGTGGACGAAGACCAGAGTCTGGACGCAGAGCGAAACCACACGACCGAGATCGCGAGCATCTTTGCACTGGGCAAACCACCTATTACAATTGATAAGTTTGTGAAGGCTGTATTTGATCCAGATGGAAACTATGTTGGAGTAACGGGACCAGCGTATTCAAACTACGTCATATACTATGTTATTAGCTATAATATTCATCCAGATTATCCTACTTTCCCTTACACAGTCTATGATTTCTTTGAAACCAGTTTTGGAACGTTTATAGACACTGTGCTCTATAATAGTACAAACCCAGACGCACAATATATCTTTGATGTAGGGAGCGATGGCGCACCCGACCAAGTGCTCGAGTGGGACGTGACAGGAGACGGCAATATTCAGGTACATGTGGAAATAAACTAATATGAAACAATACTTCTCTCGGGTCTCGTTGCTGTTGCTGCTTGGTCTGGGAATTGGGCTGGCCGCCGCGCAACTGCCACCAACCGCGCCGCCGCTGCAGGCCGGCACTGCCAGCTTGCCGGCGGTAACAAACCCGGGCAGCTGGACAACCGTAACATTTCCAACAGCGTTTAGCACCGTTCCCGTGGTGTTCACATTGGTTGACGAAACCAACGCAGAACCCGCCAGCGTGCGGGTGCGAAACGTGACCACGACCAGTTTTGAACTGGCGCAGGTTGAGGCTGAAAACAATGACGGCAACACGCCGGCTATTAACGTGCCATGGGTCGCAGCAGAGCAGGGGACTTATACTCTGCCAGACGGCAGTCGAATTGATGTCTGGACAACTGATACTAGTGCCAGCGCGGGCTGGGGGCTGAACCTGTGGAACTGGCAAAATGGCACTTACCCCGGCGGGAACTTTGCAGCGCAACCGACCATGATGGGGAAAATACAAACCGCAAACGGCGAACAAAACGCTCCCGGCAGCAGCTGCCCATGGCGCCAAGACGCCCTACAGAGCGTGACGGCAACAGGGTACCAATATGCACTCGACAGCGCAGAGGTCTCAAGCAGCTGCGCCAACAGCACCGAGACCCTCGGGTTCATGGCGGTTGACGCAGGCGCTGCGGGCATCCTCCGCACGCTCGACGGGCAACAACTAGCCTACGAATCCATCACCTCGGGCAACATCATCGACCGGCACGACGACGGCTGCTTTCAGGTAAATTACGCAAATGTATATGCCAGCACGCCAGTGGCGGTTGCCAGCGGAATGACGTATAATGGAAACAACGGCGGCTGGAAGCGCGAGTGCGCGGTCAGCGCCACGAGCATCAGTTTGCTACACGACGAAGACCAAGCCGGAGACAATGAGCGAACGGGCATCCCCGAACAGGCGGGCATCTTTGTGGTGGGCGAACCGGTGGTAAAATTAGAAAAAGAAGCCCGTAGAATCTATGACGAAAATGGGGTTTTGCAGCCAGCAGGAACGGTTTTGCTGCCGGGTTACACGGTGGGCTACAGCATAACCTATGACGTGACCAGCACTGGTGACATCGTCATCCGCGACTTTTTTGACACTGCAGAGTTTGCGTTCATTGACACGCCGACCTATAACAGCACTGACCCAGACGCGAGTTTCACGTTTGACGTGGGGGCAAACGGCACCACTGACCAAGTGCTAGAGTGGCTTGTCAGCGGCACTGGCAGCATCACGGTGTGGCTGGAGGTGCAGTAGAAAACCAAGCAGGATGAAAAGCCACCAGATTGCTCTGGTGGCTTTTTTGTGAGCCGAGTGGCTCTACCCTGTTCTATTCTACTCTTTCATTCTGACTTTGGTTTTTTCACTACCCGTTACTCGCACCATTGTGTGAATCATCGTATCCGTCAGGATAAACTTTGGGGCAATTATCTTTCTTCCAGAAGAAAGAACTTCTTGTGCCCAAAATTGGTAGCCAGTCGTGGTATCTCTTAAAACATACATACGAGTAGCTCCATTCCAACGTTTATATCCTGCTGCTATAATCTCACAATGCATTGGTATCAGCACTTGTGGTAAATCAAAGTCAATACTCTCTCCATCATAATCAAGCCATAGACCTACATCTTTTGGCATGTTGGGCTCTGTGAGGTTCGGTTTCCGCTCCTCGACTTTTGGCGTTTCAGCTTTCTGCTTGTCGGCGTTTCGCTCGCTGCAACTGGAGAAAAACATAACTGGAAAAGAAAGAAATCCAGCCAATATGACTGGTAGAAACATTTTACAATACTGTTTCATAAAAATTAATTTGTGCCCCAAGGGGCGGTGATGAAATTAGTGAAATCGTGCAAGCACGTATATCTCTTGCCCATCAAGGGCATTCCAGAGAACCTGCTCATTTGTGACCGTGTCAGTCATCAGCAGCCTCCTATCTGATATTGCTGTAATGATCATGTTATTTGGCCGTTTTAGGCTCGGCAGCTTTCGTTGAAAGCTTGTGTCAAGATTATCACAATAAGACATTTTAAATGTGAGTGAGTCGACACACATTACGGTTTTTGGTTTAGCCTCTTGTGTGTTTTCCTCAGCGGATTTTTTATCATTTGAAATGCCACAGCTGAAGAATAATACGGTAAGAATAAGTGCAGTTAAACTGCTTCCAATTTGATTCATAGTACTTAATTTGTGTCACCTTTTGGTGACTGGTTCAATAAAAAAATTCGGTTCCACCATGCATATCCTACAAAGGAATTGTGCGTTACGGTGTCTTTCATCTGTACATACTGCCCTCCGTTGAGGTGGGTAATAATCATGTTTTTTGGCTTTTTGAATGCCTCAAGTTCCTCCAACGTATATGTTGAGGACTCTGTGCATAATGTTTCTTGGTCTTTTTCTTTTTGGATTGCAATAAGCCCAATAAGTAAAAGACAAAGCGCTGCCCCAAGCAATTGCATACGGGGCTGGGTTCCAAATATTTGCATAATACTTAATTTGTGCCACCCTGCGGTGACGGTTTTGATAATGTTTTATACTTAGCACGCGCAGTGCCAATTGGCAAAAGCGTGTTTCTATTTCCCAGATCTTTTGCTGCTGGAGGGATCTCTGATGAGAAAATCCGCAGGCTATCGGCTTCGATGACGCCCTCGTGAAACTCCAGCGTGATTGTGTCCTCTACCAGAAACGTTTTTGGCGATGCTGGTAGTTCCATAATGAACTGCATATTTTTTGGCAGTCGTACATTTTTGTGCAGACTATCAAGCAGTTTTTGCCCTTCAGCTTTCTGTTGGGCGGTGTGTTTATCTACCTGTGCATAGGCTTTTTCGAGCTGTGTTCGGTCAGGCGTTGGTTCTGGTTTTTTATCAAGATAGTAAAGGCCTATATAGCCTCCCCAAATAATAAACAGAACCAATAATACTTGTATTTTGGTTTTCATTCTTCCTTTTTTGTGTCGCTTGTTGGCGACGGGTTTGATAATTGTTTTGATTTTGATGGTTTTAATTCTAGCGCATCATGTTGTATTGTTTCAGTATGCTGATTTTCAAATACATTCTCTGATTTGCTTAGAACTGCTATAAATAAGAAAAAAGCTAAAAGTAAGCCAAATCCATCATTTAATTCTTCAGCGCGTTTTTGTTCCGTAGCCATAATATAGGTTTTTTGATAATATAATCTGTTTCATAAATCCCTGTCAGAACAGGGTAAGTGCTCTTGGCATGTGGCGTGCGACGTTTCGCAGGCGCGCAGCACAAAGGCACAAGACTGCTCTGGGGGATTTTTCGGCAAGTAAAAGAGCTATCCTTTTTATACTAAAATGGGGTCAAATGTCAACCACCATTTGACACCTAGCCGTTCTTTTCCTTATCGGCACACGTGGGCAGCGACCTGTTTGGAGTATCCTCGCTTATGCAAAGGCATAAGCCAGATCACACACAGGTGTCCTGCTCATGCGGGATAGATTATTCACTATTAAAATTAAAGATATGTTTCAAACAGAAACCAGTGGATTTATTATTCTTATGTACGATGAGGTTAATTGGGCTAAATCCTCATCAAAACAGAAGCTTCAAGATGCTCGGATAAAGCTGCGAGAGGCTTCAAAACAGAGCCCCGGAATTATTGAATGCATTTTGAATTTAAACTCAAAGCAAGTTCATATTGATATGTAAATGTAATTTCTGACCAAGGAGAAAAACTACATATCAGCACCAGAGATCTTATTGAATGCACTGATTAGTTACTGTTTTTTCTATTCTGACTTTGAAAAAGCGCCACCGCGGCTCACAACGTGGTACTTTCTTGTACCTGCTTTTTGTGCTATAATCAGCCCATGCGAACTGCCCTGACCCTGATGCGCACCGCCACGCGCGAGCTGAACCGAAACCGCAAACGCACCCTGCTGACGGTGCTGGGCATCGTGGTGGGCACGCTCACGCTGGTCATGGTACTCAGTTTGGGTGACGGACTTGAAAAATTAGCACTGAGCCAGCTGGGGGGGCTGACGCCAAACAACGTGTACGTCGAGGTAAAAGTGCCAGAGAATGTGCGCGCGGCAAGTGAGCTAAACGCGCTGAGCATTAAAACAATGGACGAAGCCGACCGCCAAGATATTATCGGTGTGCCAAATATATCTGACGCGAGTGGGTGGTATTCGTGGAGCGGCAAAATCACCCTCGGCGGAACGAGTAAAACCATCACGGTGCTGGGTGGCCACGAGGGCTGGCCGACCGTCAACGCCGTGCCAGTTGAGCACGGCGCATGGTTCAGCAAGGCCGATGTGACCGGCGCAAAGCGGTCGCTGGTGCTGGGTCAAAACCTCGCGCAAGACCTGGCAGATGAGTCTCGAGTGGAAAAAAGTGCTCTGGTCGGGAAAAATCTAAAGCTGGGGGGCAAGTCGTTTCAGGTGGCGGCGGTCGCTGGCGAGGTCGATGCGACTAGGTTTTTTGACTACAACGACATGGCTTATGTGCCCATGACAACTGGCCAAAACCAGTTGTGGGGTGATGACCACTATTTGGCTATTGCGGCCTATATGACCGACCCAAGCCAGGTCGACGTGACCACCTGGCGCATTGCCAACCGCCTGCGCCAAAACCGCGGCCACACCGAACCCGAAAAAGACGACTTCGCGGTGCGCACGTTTGACGAGGCCATGGGTATTGTCGGCACGGTCACCAGCGGCATCCAAATACTCCTTGGGGCGATTGCGGGCATCAGCCTGCTGGTGGGAGGCGTTGGCATCATGAACGTGATGTATACGACCGTGGTCGAACGCACAAAAGAAATTGGCCTACGCAAGGCCATCGGGGCGCGGCCGTCTGCGATCGCGCTGCAGTTCGTGGCCGAGGCCGTGCTGGTTACCTTTTTGGGGGGGCTGCTGGGGGCGGTTGCTGGGGTGGCACTCAGTTGGCTGGCGGCACTGGGGGCACGGGTTGCGGGGTTTGACTGGGTATGGTCTATGCCATGGATGGCCATCGCCGTGGGCATTGGGTCGAGTGTGTTTATTGGCCTTGTTTTTGGCATTGCGCCCGCCAAAAAAGCCGCCCAGCTCGACGCGATCATCAGCCTGCGACAATAAGAAAAAAGCACATCAAAGAAGGTACAACTCGGAAGCGTACCCTCTTTTACATTTGTACTATGGCTAGATGCCATAAAGCAACTTTTCTATTTCCGCCATTTCTTTCAGGTCTTTTTCAACCTGCTTGGCCAAAATTATTTTGCGTTTAACAGCGGTAGTTTTCTTTACTCCTGTAAAGACTCCAAGCATGTATTGCTCAAACAGTGGTCCATTTTTTAGCAATGCTCTTTTGCTGCTTCTTTATGCGCTAATTCACGCCTAGCTGCAGGATTATATATCAGCATACAATTGGTTTTGTGCTGCCTATCTGGCAGCTGGTATCGAAAATTGATGATTCAAATTGACAATGCGCAGATTTAATCGCAGCACTTTTACTGTTTCTCCTAGTCCTTTTTTCAAAAGGTTTGTAAGAGATTTTTTCGATCTGCACATCTGTGCAGCAATCGCTGCTTAGACAAGATAAGTGCGTCATATGCAGCGATCTTCTGCTGTATTGTAATAGTGCTTTTGCTTTTGCGCTGCCGCAAATCAAGCGT
>JAHDDZ010000047.1 GCA_020629095.1 Candidatus Altimarinota bacterium
AGAAAATCAAAATATTTAATTTTAACCCGCCACGAAAGTGGCTACAAACCCGTTTATTATGAAATGGACAACTGAAGACAGGGATCTTTTGTATGAGTTCTTATTTGATAGCGCTGCAGGAAAAGTCAGGGCAGAAGTGGAAAGTAAAGATATAAACCAATTTCAAACAGCAAAACTTTTTATTTTTGTTGAGTGGAAAAAGGCTTATATGAAAATGATTAAAGATGGTAAATCTTTATTTGTGATTATGAATCATATTGAAAGTACTTTAGAAAAGTATTTTCAAAAATCTATTGCTTAACCAGTCACGGAAGTGGCTACAAACCCGTTTTATTATGGCACGAAAGTGGACAGATGATGATCTGCAGGCTGTGGCTGGGATGATTGTTGATAATGCGTATCATGTAAATATGGATACGAAAGACAACAAGCGCAAAGCAAAAATAGTCGCAGATAAGCCCATCAGTCGTGAACTGCGAATACATCAAGCAAAGGAAAACTTGAAAGTCGGAATACATATTCGAGAGATACTGCAAATGCAGATAAATCATGTGTGGGCGGCTGGACAGTAACTGAGCAGAACAGACGCACATGCGTCACCAAAAAGCATGGCAACTTCGGTTGTTGTGCTTTTTCACCTACCCCCGTTCGGGGTCTTTGTGCCTACGGCGTGCATTGGTCAGGCAGGTGCAAATAATCGCCCCTAATCTTGCTCAGTCACTGGAGCAGTCACCTCTACGGTCACTTCTTGCACGGTTTCGCCGGCGACCCGACTGGCCGTAAAGGCCCACGCCCAGCCGTTTTGTTCGGTTTTTAGTTGCTCGCCCGCCGCCGGAAAGTGCTGCAATTCCTCGACCAGCCAGTGCCGAATCGACTCATTTTCGCCTTCGCGCGGCCACGGCGTGTCGTCGCTTTTCAGTTGCTCAAACCGCTGCTGCACCGCATCTTCGACCTTCTCCAGCTCGGTTTCGCCCTTGCACACCAGCGCGCCGTTTGCCCATTTCAGCCCCAGACGCTCGTCGTCAGTTTCGTCTTGAATCTCGCCAAAGACCTCCTCGAGCACGTCCTCCATGGTCACGAGCCCCAACAGCTCGGCGTCGGCCGAGACAATAAACGCCATGTGGCTGGTTTTCGGCGTTTGCAGCAGGCGCAAAACTTCATCGGCGTGCATGCTCGGCGGAACCCGGATCGGCTCACTCGCGTGCACGTCACCCAGTGTTTTTCCGCTCTGTGACTGGGTTACCACAAACTCCAGCAGTTCGTGAATGTGAATGACCCCGATGATGTTATCGGGCTTATTTTTGTATATTGGAATCCGCGAAAATTTCCGATCTACGATATGTTTGAGAGCTTCTTCAAGCGGAGTATTCGCATCCAGCCGAAACATTTTTGACCGCGGTGTCATCACGCTTTCGACCCGATAATCATCCAGCTCCAGCACCTTTTCGACCAGCTCCTGCTCGGCCTCGCTGACGCCGCCCGTGTCGTCTGTCAGGTTAATCGCCGCCTTGATTTCTTCCTCTGTCAGACCGGCTTGCTCGTGTTGTCCAACGATTTTCTCGGTCACCTTGGCCAGCGGCGTGACCAGCCACCCCACCACAAAATTGAGCCCCCACAGCACGCGCGCGGCGACCAGGCCAAACTTCAGCGAATGCTGGTGCGCAAGGGCCTTTGGGGTGATTTCGCCAAACAGCAAAATGGCAAAAGTCATGATCGCCGTGACGGCTGCCAGCACGGCCGATTCGGGAATGCCGAGCCCCATGTTTTGCGCAGCGCCAAGCGCCACAACGGTCGCGATAGAGCTGGCGAGGATGTTCACAACATTATTACACAGCAAGATCAAAACCAGCGTGCGGTGCGGGTTTTCGGTCATTTTTTCCAGCTGGTCAAACCAGCGTTTTTGCTTGTCTGTGGCGGTGTTTTGCGCGACGGCCAGCTTTTCTCGAGACAGTGAAAACAGCGCAATTTCGGCTCCGCTAAAAAACCCACTGAGGATGAGCAAACCCAAAAGTAAAAATATATGTGTCATGCGCGCCCATTGTACGCTGGTGCGCGTGCGTGTCAAAACGACTGTGTTACAAATCTGAATATGAAAAGAGGGGACTACCTGACCGAAGTCGAGTAGTCCCAGAGCTCTTTTTGTCCTAGTAGGTTATGACGATTTTACTTGGGGCGTCATAGACCCCTTCCATCCTTATTGTCTTCCTTGCAAACATCTGATTTGAAGTACCAATAAGGATATCTAGTTTTCCCAGTAGATCCTTTTTTGGGTTTTTTTTGTCTGGCACAAGGTGTATCTCATGCTGAACAATTATTCCCCACCGTTTCTTTTCGTAAATGACATGATTGGTATCAGCCATAAACCCCTCAAGAAACATCTCTCTTTTGAGATTCTTCTCACTAAAGTGGGCAACAATTACCATTAAGGCTGCGCTGAAACAAGCGCTTAGGAGCATAAGAAAAACAAATAACTCTGTCATAATTCTAATTTTTTATGGTTCCCCACAGCCACCAGCGCAGGCGCAGGGAACCACAAAACGTGTCGGATTATGATGATATGTAGGACGTAAAAGAGCAAGCCGATTGGCTTTTTTGGGCTTTGCAGTTGGCGCGCAAGGCGCTGCCAAGAACTCCACCACGCACTCATTTTAATGCATAAAAAAAGAGCTGTCAAGCTCTTTGTGTGTGCTGCCCCAGTGCGGGTTTATGCCGCTTGCACAGCGGTTTGCATTTGCTGATGCGCAGCCGTCAGTGCCTCTGCTGGCAGCGGCTGGCCGTTTGCGCCAGTGCCAAACAGCACCACGCCCCCCTGCAGGGTCAGGTGCAGGTCGGCCGTTTCAGCCGTCCAGATTGGGTTTCGCACCGCGCCCGTGTCGCTTTTTTCCACGTTCCAGCTGATCTTCCAATCGCCCAGCTGTCGCTCAAAAATGTTTGTTTGGTGCATTTCGCCGTTTGGGTCTGTCCAGTTTTCTTGCCCGAGCAGGTTCCCGCCCGTAAAGACATCAGCCTGTGTTTGCAGTTTTAATAACTCAGACGCGTACTTTGTGCGCCCCAGAGCGGCTTCCGCCAGCTGGCTGCGCTCAGCTTCGGGGTGCCGACTTGGCCCCCATTTCGATTCCGGTGTCTCTATTCCCATCATGACATACTACCACAGATTACCCAACTTGCGCCAGTCCTGTACCCCCTTTTTGCTCAGTTTCGGGTTGACACGGGGGTGTGTGTGATTATAAAGAGAATGTACCCACGGCGCAGTTTTTGCCCCACGGGTCGACCCAAATGGGCATACATAGCGGTTTTAGCACTTTGCAAAACACCGCAGGCAAAGCCCAAGCCCGCGGGGGCTTCCCCGCTAGATCTTTTCAGTTCGGTTGCTGAGTATTGGTGAGCTGTTTTGGCACTGGCCAGCGCGGCTCACCAATAACAACAGACATGTATTTAGACAATGCAATTACTAAGTTGAAACAGTTTGTTTCAGAGTTCCCATCTGGGTACTTAAGTGGCTTGTACGTCGAGCCAGTAAAGGCAAATGACAGAACGGCTGACCGAAAGCTGACGCTTAACCTTCAAACACTGAAAACGCAAACGACAGTGGATGATGTGAAAAAGCAACTACAGGCGTTTCAATTAGACAATGAAATTAGTTTCCAGAGATTAGCAGTTGAGCCAAAACCAGAGGCATCGAAAGGGCACTTTTTGATTTCGATGTACCCTACTGTGCCAGCTGGCGGCTGGTAAAATGCATGAACCGACACAACTGAAAAGACGGCCATCCAACTTGGATGGCCTCTTTATTGTGCCTACAGCGGCAGGGGCGCCTGTGTAGTATATTCAGCCGGGTCATCGACCAGCGGGCGCAGGCGCTTGCGGCTGATCGGCGTATAGTGCGGGGGGGCATCTGGCAGCGTGGTGACCCGCTCAAAGACCTCGACCACCCAGCCGTCCTCGACGGTTTCGTGGCGGGTCCGATAGCTCGTCGAGGTGTGTTTTGTGCGGTCGATGAAACCAATTACATCTATAAAAGTGATGTCGCCAACCCCCGGCACGTGGCACAAAACCCGCTTGCTGATCTGTGTTTTGATCCGTTTTTCCTCGGTTTTGGTCACCAGCACCGACCGGCGCTTTTGGGTCATCGGGTCCTTAAAAATGCATTTGCGGGTCTTTTTGCTCATGCGTTTTTTGTACCGCAGGGGGCTATTTATTGACAAGAGTTTATTTGTTATGTAGTATCACTTTGGCGCTCTTTTAATTGTCGGCACACCGTGGGCAGAGAGATGAATCTATATCACACACTGTGAACGCACAGCGCCGATTGGCTTCATCTGTCCTGCTCATGCGGGATTATTACTTAACATTTTAAACTTAAAATTATGGCAAAAGGCTATATTGTTAAACAACTAGAAACCGATGGACATTGGTATGGCGGAGAGACTCATGGCACACTCGAAGCTGCAAAAGCTGAAGAGCAGTTGTGGAGTGAGGAGGAAGAACAAGTCTTCCCCTACATCGTTGATGAGGTAGTACAAAAGATACGCATACCAAAAAAGCATAAAAATGCTTTCCCTCGGTACGAGGAACGAATCCGTGCCTCAGTTAAAGGCAATTATGGATTTGAGTTTGATCGTCCATATTTCTATTAATTCACTTTAAAACTTAAAATTATGTTTCAACAAAACGAAACAAGTGGGTTTGTTGTGTACTTTTGGAATGGAAGCTTTTGGAAAAAAGACATTCCGAATAATGTCCAGAAACTCAAAGAGGCCAAGGCGATGGTTAAAG
>JAHDDZ010000048.1 GCA_020629095.1 Candidatus Altimarinota bacterium
TGCGCGGAATGCCTGATGAGCTTCGCAGTTGGCACGCACCCGCGTGCCAAGAACTCCACTACACATTCTTTATACTCATAAAACCATAGGCGTCAAGAGAGTTGACAGCGGCAAAAAGATGGCTACAGTGTGCCAGTAACCGAACTGAAGATGACAAATCGATCAAGCGCAAAACAACACGGAGGCCATCAAATCAACCAACGACGGCCAAAAAGTACGCTGAAAAAGCGAGCTGAAAAAGCACGTGCGGCAGAGATTCGAGAGAAATTGCGGGCAAAAGGACTCGCTTGCTAGGAACTTATTTCGCCTGCTAGCAGCTCTGACGCGAGCTCAAGCGGGGTATGTTTTTCGGTGCTATAGTGCGCAACACCCGCCGTATCAGAATCGCTATTATAGACCACAATGCGCGCCTCTGGTGCGCTTTTTTCTATAATCCGCAACAGCCCCAACTGCCCAATTTCCTCGTTTGTGAGGTGCAAAATGAACGCATCAAAATCAACCTTTTCTACCATATTTATCAGTTCCAGAGCGGCATCAACGGCCACTACCTGTTTAACTCGTGGGTTAAATGCCTGCACCAAGGAAGACCTTTTTTGGTCGTCAGCAGCGAGGATTAGTACGTTTTGCATGAGGGGAATGTTCAGGTCATTATACGCGAAAGTGCATTGATTCTCAAGTGATTTTGGGTACAATTTTACAGATGAAGCACATTGTCTCGATTTCTGACCTAGGGCGAGATGACCTAAAAAAGCTGGTAGAGCAGTCTGCAAAAGCCAAAAAGATGCTGCCAATTGGCACAAATGACCTGAGCGGAAAAGTGATTGCGAGTGTGTTTCTAGAGCCATCGACCAGAACCCGCTTGAGTTTTGAGGCGGCAGTCGCGCGGTCTGGTGGGCAGTGCATCACGGTTTCTGGAGGGCAATTTAGCAGCATCAGCAAAGGCGAAACGCTCGAGGATACGATTAAAGTTATTAGCCAATATGCCGACGCAGTTGTGCTGCGCCAAAGCGAAAATGACGGCGCAGTGCGTGCTGCTGGTGTTTCGGCCTGCCCGGTTATCAATGCCGGAGCCGGCAGCGCCGAGCACCCGACTCAAGCTGTGCTAGACTTATTTACTATCGCAGAGCGATTTGACGTGTTTTCAGCAGGGGTCAAAATCGCCTTTGTGGGTGACTTAAAGTATGGCCGCACGGTGCTCAGTCTGGCGCAGGTGCTGCAAACAATCGGTGGGGCGCAGGTCGCACTGGTCGCCCCAGACGAGCTGGCTATGCCCAAAAAATACACCACCGGAGCAGAGCAAACCCACCACCAGCTGACACCCGAGGTGCTGGCATGGGCAGATGTGGTGTATATGACGCGCGTGCAAAAAGAGCGATTTAACTCGTCTGAGGCGTATAATGCGGTCAAGGACAGCTGCATTTTAACCCACGAGCTGGCACAAAATATGCGCCCAGACGCGATGATTTTGCACCCTCTGCCAAGAGTAAATGAGGTCGAAACGAATATCGACACCATGCCCCAAGCGCACTACTTCACACAGGCGGCCAACGGCGTGCCGGTGCGCATGGCGCTCATTAACTGGGCTTTATCATGATTTCTCTCCTCAGCGGAACCATCCACTCGCTTAGCTCAGAGTCATTTGTGCTGCTGACAGCCGGCGGCGTGGGCTATGAAATTGTGCCCGCGGGGCAGCTTTTGACCCAACTAAAAGAGGGTGAGCAGATTTCGGTCATAACCTATTTACAAGTAAAAGAGGACTCGCTGACGCTGTTTGGGTTTGCTGACATGGCTGACAAATCACTCTTCCAAGACCTCATTTCGGTCAGTGGCATCGGCGCAAAGTCCGCCCTGGGGCTCCTGACCTTTCCAGCGCAAGAACTGAAAAACGCGGTCGAAAACGCCGATGTGGCATTCATTAGCCGCGCAAAAGGAATTGGGAAAAAGACAGCTCAGCGCCTGTGTGTCGAGCTGGCAGGCAAGCTAGGCGACATGGAAACTAGCCCTAAAAAGCGCTTGGTTACAACCGAAATGGCAGATGCGATCGACGCGTTGATTGGCCTGGGGTATAAAAAATCAGACGTAGAAAGTCTGATGAAAGACGCCGACCAAACCCTCAGCAGCGAGGAACTGATTCGATATTACTTGGGAAATGCGTAGCTGGTTTTCGCGAGTACTCCACTGGACTGTGATGGCTTACAAGGCGGGCATTCGCCCCCTCATAGAAACACACGGACTCCCCTTTTCGCGGTGTAAGCACATTCCCAGTTGTAGTGATTATGCTATTGAAGTCATCAAAAACGAGCCCCCAGCGCGGGCATTTTGGCTGGCCACAAAGCGAATTTGCAAGTGCACCCCATGGTCGGTCGGCGGGGTTGACCTGCCGCCAGAAGCCAAGTAGAGTGCCGGCATGTGGATTTTATCAATCATCGCTTTCTTGGTTCTCTTTAGCATCTTGGTGCTGGTGCACGAGTGGGGTCACTATCGCGCAGCACTATGGGCTGGCGTGCGCCCAGAGGAGTTTGCCATCGGGTTTGGACGCGAGATTCTCAGCTGGCAGAAAGGCGAAACGCGGTTTCGGTTGAACCTAATTCCGCTCGGAGGATATGTCAAAATGACAGGCGAAGCCGAGGGCAGCAACGACCCACGCGCATTTGACGCAGCGCCCGTCTGGAAGCGAATTGTGATAACTATTGCGGGGGTAATCATGAACTGGCTGCTGGCAATTGTGGTACTGGGAGGGCTTTATTTTGTCGGGGTCGAGCCGGTCATTTTGACCCAAAATGACTTTGACACAGCGGTCGAACAGGGCATCGTTGAACTTGAAAAAGAGGGCGAAGCAGTTGTCGGATATAGCATAAATGAGGTGCAATTACCCTTTGGTGAAGCGGCTTTGCGTGGGGTCACAGACACAGCGCGGGTCAGCAAAATGGTCGTGCAAAAAGTGGCAGAGATTCCGGCGACAATGATCCAGACAGGCACTCTGCCAGCTGATTTAAGTGGCCCGGTAGGCATTGCGCAGATCACGCACGAGGTGACGCCCCAAGGCATCAAGCCACTGCTGAAGCTGCTTGCAGTGCTCTCCATCAGTCTAGCAGTCATGAACCTGTTACCGATTCCGGCGCTAGACGGCGGCATGCTGGTCTTTTTGGCCTATGAACTGGTCACCCGACGCAGGCCAAGCCCCACCGCACAGGGCATTTTGACCTACGCGGGCATCTTCCTTTTGCTGCTGTTTTTTGTGTCAGTCACGTGGCAAGACGTCACTCGATTGATATCCCCCATATCGGCTTGACAATCCACAGCAGATACGCATAATCTTGCACGTTAAAAGAGACTCATGGCAGATACATTTACCATTTCAGCAGAAAAGCGTTCAGACGCTAAGAAATCAGCACGCGACACGCGCCAGTCAGGCCGCGTTCCAGGTGTTGTCTACGGCAAAGGAACAGACCCCGTCAGCATTTCGCTGGGCGCAAGTGACATCTTGCGAACCTACCGAAAAGCCGGACAGTCATCAATTATTGAATTAGACATTGAAGGAACAACCGTTCAGGCGCTCATCCACGAGGTGAACCTGCACCCAGTGCGCGACGAAATCTGGCACGTAGATTTCTTGGCAATTCAAAAAGGACAAAAAGTGATTGTAAAAATCCCACTCACATTCGTTGGCGAAAGCCCTGCGGTCAAAACACTTGGCGGTATCTTTACCGTTGAACACCGAGAAGTTGAGATCCGTTGTTTGCCAAAAGACATCTTGCACGATATTGAAATTGACATCAGCAAACTGGCTGAAATCCATGACCACGTGAGCATCGCTGACCTGGCGCTTGATACTGATAAGTTTGAAATTATGGGCTTTGAAGACAGCGTAGTACTGTGTTCTATTGCTGGTAAAGCTGCTGAAGAATCGGAAGTTGTAGCTACTCCAGAGGAAGGTACTGAAGGAGCTGCGGCTCCGGCAGCAGAGTAGATGAAAAACAAACGCAACCGCATTTTTGAGACCATGCTCGCACACCCGCAGCATGGTCTTTTTTGGTTTGATGCCCACACCTCCAGACTGCAAAAAAGTGTAAAACTGGTTGGCCTGCGGCCTGTTCCTGATAGTGCATTTATGGCCATTCAGCAGATGTCATTCACAACAGAAACCAGAGTAAAAATGAGCTGGGATGGTGAGCATTTATTCATCACGAAAAATCCGATAGAGCCACTACCAGAGACGTATTACTCAGATGGTGTGCACGTCGAAACCGCGCGGTGGAACAGAGCTCCAGCCGAGGCAAAATACGCCAGCCCGATGTATGCCAAAATGCGCACGACACGCCCAACTGGCGTCTTTGAAAACATCTTGATAGACTACAAAAATAACGTGACCGAGGGTAGTTTTACAAATATATTTGGCATGTGGGGCAACACCGTCAAAACACCAAAAAGCCAGTGCCTAAAAGGAATAATGCGCGGTCGGGTACTGACGTGGCTCAAGGCAAAAAAGGTGCCCGTTGAGCTCTGCAAAATCAGTGAAAGTGAGCTGAAAGCGGCTGATGAAATCTGGCTGACAAATAGCCTTCGAGGCATTGTGCCAGTGAAAAAATGGGGCAGCTGGCAGCGAAAAAAAC
>JAHDDZ010000049.1 GCA_020629095.1 Candidatus Altimarinota bacterium
CAAGTGTATTCATAAAATTACTCATTTTAATTAAGTATTGGTGACCGCCACGCCACAACTGGCACAACGGCCACCAATACTCATTTCATAATCACTAACCGAGCTGTAAAAGAACGGGGCAATTGCCCCTTTTTGAGCTTCGCAGTGAATTGCTTACAGCAACTCAGAACTTCGCTACGCTCTATTTATAGATTGTATAATACTATTTGTCAAACAGCACTTTCTCACTATAATCACCTCATGCAGCTTCCCATTCGGCTCATCCGCGACGTGCCCCCGCCCCAGCTCGCAACGGCTGGCAGCCTCGGGTTTGACGTGCATACTGCAACAAAGTGTACCATAAACCCTGGTGAAATGGCGCGGATTCCGACTGGAATCATTGCACAAGTGCCGGTCGGCCACGCGCTGCTGGTGGTGCCGCGCAGCTCCATCGCCAAGCGCGGGCTTAGCTTTCCGCACAGCATCGGGCTGATCGACGCGGACTACTGCGGAGATTCCGACGAGATTCTCATTCAGGTGCGCAACCATAGTGCCAAAACAGTAGTCATAGAGCAATATGCGCGCATTGCGCAGTTACTATTAGTGCCGGCTCTGGTGCCAGAAATTGTCATTCAAAATGAATCATTTAGCGCCTCGCGTGGCGGTTTTGGCAGCACCGGCGCATGACCCCAGAAAGCACATTTGTGGAATTTATTGACCAGTATCAACTGGCCAAAAATCCTTTACTAGTCATGGTTTCTGGCGGAGTTGACAGCATGGTTTTGCTCCATGTGGCAGCGAAATTACACCTTGCTGGTCAAGTTTTTGTGCTGCACGTGAACCACAATGCACGCCCTGAGGCCAGTGATGATGCGGTATTTGTCGAATCAGCTTGTTTAGATTTAGGGGTTAATTGCACCACAAAAATGCTGAAAACAGCACCCACAAAAGACGCCGAAAACAGCTGGAGAAAAGAGCGGCTAAATGCTGTAAAGGCGCTTTCAGCCAAGGAAAAAGCCCACTGGGTCACGGCTCACCACGCGACTGATTTGGTTGAAACTGTGCTGCACAGAATGGCCAAGGGCGCGGGAGTGACTGGTCTTTCGCCTTTTGATAACAGCCATAAGCCATTTTGGAAGCTTTCAAAACAGTCTATTTTGGACTATGCAGCGACTGAAAAGATTGCCTACAGAGAAGACGAAACCAATGCAGATGAGCGCTTTGAGCGCAATCTTCTGCGGCACAAAGTGCTGCCCGAGCTACGAAAAATTACCCCAAATCTTGAACAGGTTTTTGTGCGAAACGCGCAAATGTATGCGCAATATGCTGATTTTATTCAAACAATTTTACCACAAAACAACTCCATTCAACTGGCTGATTTTGCGACTTTGCACCCACTTGTTCAGTCAGAGTGGCTTCGTGGTTTGTGCCCCCAAAGCCCTTCCGGCGATGAGCTCTCAGACTGCTTGCGTTGGCTGAAAAACAGCCCAAAGGGCAACACAAAAAAGCAGCTTGGAGGCATCACTTTGCACCTAAAAAATGGGCTGATTTTGGTGCTAAACTAGGCAAAATCACGCACACCATTCCACGTTTTTTTACTCATCCAAAGGGGCAATTCCTCATACTCTACCCATGCGTGCCCAATGATCTCATGCCCGTCTGGCAGCACTTCCCCGTCGATCAACTCACCATAAACAAACTGAACTCGAGCTCCCACAATGCCCTGTTTGTGGCGCGTAAAATCACTCGGAAAACGATATTTATATTCTCCAACCACCTCGGGTTTTAGCTCAATATCCAAGTCTCCACATTCCTCTTTCACCTCTCTGGCAGCGGCTTCTAGCAGCGTCTCTCCATCATCAATCCCCCCTTGTGGAAACTGCCAGGCGTGCTGTTTTCGCGGCTTTTCCAAGAGCAAATATTTGCCCGCAGCATTTGTCAAAATGACCCCAACAACATTCCGATATTCCTTTCCAGTGGCGGCATCAGCGACTTTTTGTGCGCCGTCTTTTGCCCTAGATACGACACGTAAAAAGCCCTCCCGGGCTTTGTCGGTTAGGTTCCCGATCAGGTCACTCATTAAGCGACGGCCTCGATCACATATTCAAACTCTCCGCCGGGTGCCTGCACCTTCACTTTTTCGCCTTTTTTCTTACCAATGATCGCCTCGCCAACGGGGCTTTCATTACTGATTTTGTGGTCGAGCGGGTCTGATTCTGTCACTCCCACAATAGTATATTTCGTCTTATCACCGTTAATAGACAGTGTCACCGTCGACCCAATCTGCACCACGCCCTTTGTCTTTTTTTCTTCAATAATCGTCGCATTTTTCAGCTGTTCTTCGATCTCGCTGATGCGCGCCTCAAGGAACGCCTGCTCGTTTTTTGCCTCATCATACTCGCTGTTTTCGCTTAAATCCCCATACGAAATCGCCTCTGCCAGACGGTCAGAAACCTCCTTTCGTCGAGTCGTGCTCAAGTGTTTCAGCTCTACCTCCAGCTTATCATACCCCTCTTGGGTCAACAGCACTTGTTTGTCATCAGTTTTTACCATGTGTTTTGGGTTTGTGTCATGGGGTTTATACGCATTTTTTGCCTTGCACGCAAGCTGATTTCGCCTTGTTTTTTTTAATCCTCTTATGGCGTTTTATTTTTAAATTGGTCCTCTGTTGCATATATAATCTCAGACTCTTCATAGTACCGAAATGGTGCTTTGGTAGTGCGTTTTACGTCTATGTGATCATCATGTTTTGTTCCTTTTTCATCATCATTTTTGTCTCTCTTGCCGTCTCCAGTATAGTTCGCCATAAACCCTTTTGTCTTCATTTTGCTGTCAATGTGATCCTCTAACAGAGCAAGCTGATCCTTGTCACCACCGATGTCAAGCCCGTCTGCGCTGTTGTGCCCAGAGTTCTCGGGGCTACCATACAGCTTTCCATATTGCACAGAGCGCACCGTAGAGGTTATATGCACCTTGTCATATTTATCATCTGCCGTCAGGATGATAATATCACGATACTCTTTTGGCAGCAGAGGTAAACGAACTAAATCACTTTCAGTATATTTGAAATGAATCTTTCCTGCTTTTGTCAGTCTGATTATCTTTTGCACATCTGTCGGAAACTCTTTTATATTCCATTTTTGCTCAAAAGCTTTCCATTCAACTTGTTCATTCCACGTGCGGCTCAAGTCAACTGTGCGCTTTCCGTTTGCTTCATATCCGGCTTTTCCTGCCATGCTCTCCTCATATTTTTCATTATCTGGCGCCCGCAGGTGCATGCGCTGTGCGTGCTCAAAGTAGCCTTTTACCTCTGTCATGTGCTTTTCCACTCTTTTCGCTTTCTTTTTGTCACTTTGATCAAACTGATCCATTTTCGTTGCATTGTCTATCAGCTTACCGCCGTTCCAGCGCCCAGACACATAGCCAGCCAGATCTGTTTGGTCACTGTCGTTTGTAAGGTTTAATCCATCTGGCAGTTCATTTGCCTCTTTGATCTTTTGTAATACTTTATACATCCCTACTATGTCTTGATTTTTTGGACTAGGCACGCTATATGCCTCTAGCTCTGGTTTATTGGTCAAATCTGACCACGTTGCTGGAACAAACTGATATCGCCCAAAGGCATATACGGGTTTTACAAAACGGGTTACTATATTGCCAGTATTCTTGTCTTTTGCCGTAATCTGACCAAGAGCATCTGGGACTTTCTCGCTCCCAATCGCGCCGTAGTTCCCATTGCTTTCCTGCATTGCCATGGCGTTCATCAGCTGCCAGACATAGTTAAAATCAAGCGCTGTAACGCCATCCAGCCCTAGGGCAGTTCTAAACTCAATAAACTTCTGTTTCAGTTCGTCGTGCGTTGCTGTTTCGGCTGCCTCCAGGCTAAAGCCATCTGGAACAAATCGCACCTCTTCTGGTATTATATTTAGCATATAATCCTCAAAACTATACGGCTGCTTATTGATTATCTCATTTCCTTTTCTGGCATCAACTGGGTTTGCCATACCGTCAGCACTACTGCCGCCCTTGTTTGGGGTGGTTTCTTTTGACTTCCCAAAATAGTACTCCATGAGTACAGCAATGTTCTTTTTCCACTTTTCAGAGTCAAGAGTCATTAGATCTAGCTCACTCTTGACCTCATCTGGCATGTTATTCCATGCGAAAAGCCCTAAGGCACCGCCAACAATACCTGCAGCTGTTTTTTTCCAGCCAGCCACTCGAGCAAAGATAGCTCTTGGTGCAAAGTATAAAAAACCAGCTGCAGCACCATATTTCAGCACAAAATCTGTCACAACTTCCCTACTCGGAATCTTCGCCCCAACCTTTTCAAATATCCACTGCACCGCGTCAACAGCTTTTTCTCCTGCCTTTGAAAGCGCCTTGCCAGCCCCTTCAACAGCATCGCCTGCGGCCTCAGTTGTTCCGTCCCAAGCCCCCTCTAGCGTATCTCCAATCCCTCCCACAAAGTCTTCAATCCCCTCTTTTGCATCACCTGTTCCGCGTTTTAGGCCATCTAGGGCTCCGCCGGTCAGGCTTGAAATCTTCTCTTTTGCGCTTGAGAAAAGGGCTTTTACCTTGCTAAGCAGCCCCCCTAGCGCGCCCCGCGTTTCGTCTAAAACCCTTCCAGAC
>JAHDDZ010000050.1 GCA_020629095.1 Candidatus Altimarinota bacterium
GATTGCAGGCGCTTTTACGGCTTCGCGCAGTTTGGGATAGAAGCCAGATGTTTCGATGCCCGGAATTTCAGCCATCAACGTATCAGTAATGGCTTGGTGCAAATCGGTGATAATGCTCATCAACGTGCCTTCTAGTTATGTTTGCGGCTGATGTAATTCAGCTCATGTTCAAAAAAACGTCCAAAACGCTGCATGACTTCATCCCCTTTGCTGACATCTTCCCATGCGCGGCTGGTAAAGCCTCCATAGTAAAAACCAAGCTCACGGATTGGCAGGCGAGCCTTCTGTTTGCGGCGGTAAATGCTGGTCTTTCCCGTAGAAGGCATGTGGGCTACAAACCCACCTTCAAAATAGAACTTGCCAGCTCGTACGCCTTTGCCACTTTTTCGCATACGACCAAGCTCACTGGCAGGGATATGCTGATTACGACTGGTCAGCATGGCCCTTAAGTGTTTCCGGTTAGCGTGCAACATGTGTATGCGTTTGCGGATGAGTTTTTGAGTCAAGCCCGTTTCACCGCTGATTTGGCGAATAGTTTGGGTTTTCAGCCAGCGTGCTGTCTTGTTCAGGGCGCGGTACGCAGCGATTTGCACCAGTTTTTCCTGAACATCTAAGCCCAATAGCGCATGTTCAATACTGCCGCCGTCCTGTGCGTCTATTGAAAATACACTCATGATTCCTCCAATGCCTCGACATCCCAAGTATTGCGCTCATAATTACGAACAGGTTCGCCCATAATTTTATAGCTCATGTTGTCTATGGAGATGACATGCCCCGGCAAAGGGCGCTCCACCTCATCGGCCATGAGTTCAAAGCGAGCGACATTGCCGACCATCTGCCCTGACCCCAGCTCATATTCGGTATCACTGGCAAATTTTAGGACACGGATAGGAAGTGAAGCGCCTCCGCTGGATTGATAGGTTGCATCCACACCTAAATGCTCGAAGCAATCACGCGTGGCGCGAGATAAAATCTCACGAGCTGTCATAGCGTCTCCATTTCACCACTTATGACGCCTTGATTTTGACCAGAACCGCTGGACGCAAGCATAATGGCAGTGGATTTGACTGTGTGTGCAGGTCCGTCCCACGCTCAAATTTACGCGATTCCTGTTTGGCATAGATTTCACGACCCAGCGTATTCACTGTTTCGTTAAAATCGGCAGGGGCAAAATAGGTGCGGAAGGTGTTGAGCGTTCCCATCGGGAAAGCATGACCTTCGCCCTCAGCGATAAAGCGGCGGACATTGCCATCCACATCACCAGCCTCAGCATTATATTCTTCAAAGGTGATGCCGCCGAAGGTAAAGCCATCACGCATATCATCACGAAGGGCGCGGCCTTCCTGCCAGCGTTCAAATGCTTCTTTCACGCTAGCATGCCCGGTCAGCGCATCGAAAAACTCAGGGCTTACCAATGCGTGAATGGTCCGCATCACTTCGCCGCGCAGACTTTTTTCGATATGACGTTTCACTTCCAAGCACTTCTTTTTCACATTGGTGGATTCTGTCCCCAAGGCAAAATTGATAGTCTTGGCTGTGATCTCGAATTCATCATAGAGATTGACCAATTCAGAGCCGTCCGCATCAAGAATTGTGCCTTTAAGCGCACCAATGCGAAGATGCTCAAGGGTAATGGCGTGTTTGTTCCGCATATCCTGCAAATGATCCGTGATAACATCGGATAATGGCCGAGCCGGATGCTACATGAATGTCGTGCAGCATGGGCCGAGCGATATTGTTGGCATTTGTACATCTGATACCAAACAATGCGAGCGCCGCACGCTCAAAAAATCAGAGCTGGCGCTGTATCGCATAGACCATAAAAAGCTGGCGACCAAAATTGCTGAGGCCATTGGTTTTACCGAACAACATGAAAAGATCACAGGCTATACGGCTCTTTGGAAATTTGGTGTGCTGAATCCGCAAGCCGAGCATAGTTTTCCTGTCTATTGCTTTTTGGGCCAGACATCCTCGCAGCTGGATAAGATCATCAACCAGCTTTGTATGGGCGAGCAGATATTTCTATTGATTGCCGCCACCAGCAGTCTCATCAGCACTGCCAGCTCTGATGCGAGCAGCAGACATAAATCCAAACTTATCGGTATAGATGATGTGCTTGCCGTTGATGGCGTAGGCAAAGTCATGGGGAAAGAGAGCGCTCAAACCATCGTCTCCAATTGGTTGGAAACGGTGTTGCCAAAATCAGCGAAGCCGGGATCGGAGTATCAATTCCCAACAGCAGCAGGCGCAACGTGGGAGCAGTTTGTGTTCGAATTTACTGCAACAGAGATGTTGTTGGTTTCGTGCGGACAGATTCAAGAACGGCTGGAACCTGAACACCTGAAGATGAAGAACCAGAATTCCGGCAAGCCAACGCTGCAGTGGACGTTGTTACGTTCTCTCGCCACAACAGGCGGCAGCATCTCATGGCAAAATCAGGACGCCACTGATCGCGTCAAAAAACAAAAGCAGGAACTGGCGAACAAACTCAAACAAACCTTTGGCCTTTCGGAGGACCCGGTGCCTTGGAATGAGAGCGAGAAAGCATACAAAGCAAAGTTTGTTATCAAAGCTGCTGATAACGTGCTGCGCCAGCTCACTGGTTGACAATGATAGGCATAGACTGGTGCGAACTGGTCAATTGCCAAACCCTTGATTTCCCATGACTAAAAGCTCCGTACTTCACTTTTCCAAGTACGGTGTTTTTCAGGAAAGGGGCATATATAGGAGGAAAATTAGAGAAAAACGGGGTGTTTTTATAGAGAGGAAGTCAATTGCAAATAGCGAAAAAGCCCGCAAATGCTGGGCTTTTGAGGCTATGCCATCTGGGGCACAGACAAGTTCGTTTGATGTTAATGGCGGAGAGAGAGGGATTCGAACCCTCGATGGGATTACCTCCCATACTCCCTTAGCAGGGGAGCGCTTTCAGCCACTCAGCCACCTCTCCGCATATGTGGAGCGTGTGTTACAAAAATAGCGACTGTGATGCAAGCAAGAATATTCTAAGCACGTTCAGACTGTGTTAGACGTATTATTCCGGTAAATAGTAAAGAGAGCAGCATAAAGAGCAACAATGTTTTCACAAGATACACGCCTCCCATGCCGCTAATCTCTCGCGAGCCTTCCAAAGATTGCCAGCTTTGCAGCACAAAAGGAATGGTAACATAAAGTAACGTGGCAATCATAGGTAGTAAGAATACACAAAAGCCTATACGCTCTGTTAGCCTATGATTGGTTTGCAAGATATCAACGCTCACATGGGCATTGCGCCTCCAGGTCCAGCCCATGCAACAACAGCACACCGCTATATGCATATATTGCAGCAGTTCCGTTTGCCAAATATTAGAACGACTAAAACCGTAACGCATAAGCACAATACAACCCATGCCAAAAGCAAGTAACAGAGTAAGATAAGAGATATAGCGCATAGATAGTTACGTTTTTGATAATGCTGTATAGTAGTGGTTCGAAAAAAGGAATGCAAGTTTCTGATTGGTAGTGTGCTGGCCGGTGCGGCACTTTTGATCATTAATAATTGGGACAGGTTGTCTGCATTCTTTTTTGACTTACCCAATAACCTTAAAGCTGCGCTGGATGCTATTAAAAAGAAAGTCTCTGATGCGGTGAATAATGTGATTGAATTAATCACAGGGTTTTTGGTATATATGCAAATAGGATATAGTTAACCTTAAAGAATATACAATTAATAGTTGTAAAGTAAAAAAAATACTATAATTCACATATGCTGTATCAACACCCAGATTTATTTGGAATGAGACTGGTTATTTACACCGTTATTTGGACGGTAATATATCATTTTGCTATTAAATTTATTTTTTGGGTGTTGCGTAAAGAATACAATGAAAAAGAACATGGATGGTGGTCTGCTTTGCTAGCAATCATTACCTCTATTTTTATTACTTTAGAGCATTACTCTATTTTTCCTTTTAACTAAGCGATTTTCATTATGGATACAATTGAAATCAATATGCAGATTGATACATCTGCTATAGAGCAAGCTATGTCGGCATTAGATGTGTTGCAGCAAAGAGTGACATCGCTGCAATCCACTTTTCAGCAGGCATTTATGCAAATGCAGGCAGTGTCTGTTGCTGCTTTCTCTGCTGTGCAAACTAATGTTGTAACTGCATTGCATAGATATACAAAAACAATACTGTATTAGATGGATGGTATGCAATTAAAGGTTGTGTAACGTTGGTGTTGTGCTATAATTCAGGAAAATTATAGGTGGTATTTAATGTCTTATGCTGAATCTGGAGCGATTGGTGGAACAATGGCAGCATTTGTGGTGCTGTTTACCTTCGTTTTTACGCCTGTCTATAGGTGGGTTTTTAAAGTTTTGAGGATTCGTTATAAGAATGAACACTTTCCAGGCCTGTGTGCTATATGGTCTGCAATTGCTATTTGTATCTTTCGCTTGGTTCTAGGGCTTTACTAACTTTTATATTAACATTAAAAGAAACATTATTATGGAAACAATTCAGCTTGAAGTTGAGGTGAATATTGCCTCT
>JAHDDZ010000005.1:0-25871 GCA_020629095.1 Candidatus Altimarinota bacterium
CATAGTTGGGCGGGCATGGGAATAAAAGAAGTTTTTACGCAAAATGATCTGGAGAAAATAGCCAAAAAGAAAGCTGTCAGAGAGCGAATAGAGCAAACAAAAGTACTGGTTTTAGATGAGATTTCTATGGTTTCGCGGCAGATGTTGAGTAATCTAAATACGATTCTGCAATACATCCGGATATCAAAAGAACCCTTTGGTGGATTGCAAATTGTGTTGTGCGGAGATTTTTTTCAGCTGCCGCCGGTGTCGCGTGTGCGCCTGCCAAACACCGAAAAGTTTTGCTTCATGGCGCCAGTTTGGGTCGAGGCACAACTGCGGGTGTGCTATTTGTCACAGCAGTTTCGCCAAGAAGACGACGACCTGGCTGACTTCCTTAATGAAATGCGCACAGGCGATCTTTCAGAAGGGCGGGTGCACCAGCTGCGTGAGTGCATTGAATCGACCCACGAAGCCCCCGCAGAAGACGTGCCGATCCGGCTCTATACGCACAACGCGGACGTAGATGCAATAAATGCCAAATCACTGAAGGAATTATCTCAGCCGGCTATAACATTTCGTGGCTCTGGAAAAGGGGAAAAGCAGTTGGTTGAGTCGCTGAAAAAGTCTATTTTAGCTAGAGAAATATTAGTCATAAAAGAGGGTGCACCGGTTATGTTTATTAAAAATAATCCGGAGGCGGGGTATCATAATGGGACACTTGGGGTCGTTACTGGCTTGAGCAAAGAGGGGCACCCAGTGGTGACCACGCGCGAGGGGAACGAGATAACCGTGGCACCGGTTGAGTGGCGCATCAGTGACGCCTTAGGCACCGCTGTTGCGGCCTACACGCAGGTGCCGTTACGGTTAGCATGGGCGATTACGGTGCACAAAAGCCAGGGAATGACGCTGGACAGCGCGGAGGTTGATTTGTCAAAAACCTTTGAGCCAGGTCAAGGATATGTCGCGCTCTCGCGAGTGAAAGGCTGGGCGGGGCTGCGGTTGCTGGGGTGTAATAATAATGCACTGCAGATGGATCCGCTCGTGCTGCGGGCAGATGCGCGGTTTCAAGAACTATCAGCCGAAGCTGAAGAATCCTATGAAAACGGCTTAGTAGAAGCAGTTTTTCATGATCGTGTCATAGCTCTGGGGGGCACAACTGACCCAGCGCAGATGGAGCAAAACGAAGCTGAAATGAAGTTAGCGCCGGTGGTAAAAACGAAGAAACTAAAGGTATCGACGTATTTGTTGACCCAGCGACTGGTTGAAAAAAAGAAGTCAGTGACCGAGATGGTCGCCGCGCGCAGCATGACTGAAAATACGATTTTGAGTCACTTGGTACACCTGAAAAAAGAAAACGAGTCGATTGATTTTGAGTATTTACGGCCACCCAAAAAAGCCATGGCAGAGATGGCCATGGGCTGGGCAATGGCTCGCACAAAAGCCGCCGCAGCCGACCTGGACAAAGACGGCGAACCCAAGCTGCGGTTTGTGTTTGAGCTGCTGGAGGAAAAATATTTCTATCGTGATTTGAAACTCGCACGGCTCTTTTTGAGCTAAATTCTAAATTTTCGATTCTAGCTCATTTTGAATATCAAGCAAAAGTTTAATATACCTAGAGGCAGTTCTGTTTTGAATTCCACTTAACCCACAAGGAGTTAGAAGTGGAAGATTAGGGTGTTTTTTTAAGGTCTTTTCGATAAGCTTTATCAGTTTTTGAAAATCATCCAAATATTGAGTAGGAACCTGTTGAGTATTTGTGGCTAGTTGAACAATGATCTTTTTTGATTCACTAGCAAGACGTTCATTTGCAGTTCCTTCATGAATATTTATTCGAAAAAGAATATCTGAAAGCTTGCCTAAAAAATAACTCATCTGATTTTCTATGGCACTTTTATCCCTTCGCGCAGGTCTTTTCGCAGTTTTACCAGACTCGGAAAGTCATAGAAAAAGTTCATTTTTTGCTGTGCCACGGTCAAGTCGCCAGTTGGTTTTGGGGCATATACAAAATGTAAAAAGCTCTCGGCCAAGTCCTCGACTGGGTTTGTGGCGGCATATTCATTAATAAATTGCGATTTATTTTCTGCATAAAAGTCACTACCAAACTCATTATCAATGTGAAAACCAGGGGCGTCGTGGTGCCAAAACCGGTGTACAAACTGGTTCAATATTGCCTCTTTGTTGGTGCAGCCCTCATCTGTAAAGTAGGTATTTGGGCAGTCTCTTCGCTCTTCTGCGGGATAGATTTGTGTGTCGTTCAGCGTCAGCACGTGGGCAAATTCGTGTATCAGCGTCTGCTGAAAATCGCGCATGTCAGCAACTTCTTCGTCTTTTGTAAACATATCTGCCCAGATGTTTACAGCCAGCACCCACTGCTCGTTGGTTTCGCCCAATGGGCTTACAAATGCGAGCGTGTCGTCTTCACCTTCATAGATGAGCAGTTGGGCGATATTTGTGCGGTATTGGGCTGGAACCAGGTTGATAAAGGCGCCCCAGATCATCTCATCTGCGGGGTAGGTTTCACCATCGATTAAGTTGATTTCATCATCTACAATACCATAGAGCGTTCCCTCTGGCAGGTCATTTTCGTGGCTCCAGTGGTCATGTTCGCTATCAGTTAGCGCATCTGAATAATCATCCTCATCGGCATATTCTTCGATGATATAGCACATTTTGTCATCTGCGTCATATTCCTCATCTGCATAGCAATCCTCTGGCAGCATTTTGCCAAACCCAAACTCGTCAGCAAACATAGTTGTTTCAATGACATAAATCATCTCCGCCATTTCTCCGCGAGTGAGTAAATCTTCTGGGGCAATCTCCCAGCGGGGTCGAGCGCCCATGCCGTCAATTCGCATGAAATATTGCCCATACCATTCATAGTGATCGTAGTTAATACCGCGCAGCGGCAGGTCATATATACCTGAAAGAATCTTTGCGGCCTCGGCATAATTCACCGGGTTTGCCGGCCGAAATGTGCCATCGGGGTACCCCGAAACAATGCCGCGCCCAGTTGCTTCTGCGATGTAGGTAGAGTACCACTCATTGTCCAGCACATCTGCATAAGTAAAACTGATGGGCTCGTGCATGCTGCTGCGCTTTTCAAACTCGGCCTCAAGCGCAATTTTGACAAACTCCGCTCGGTTTATTGTTTGGTCGGGCTTATAGGTTCCATCAGGGTACCCGTCCACTAACCCCTCGTCATAGGCATATTCGATAGCATCAGCGTGTGGGTGGCTTGCCGCAATGTCAGAAAACTGCCCCAGTGCGATAAAAGGCATAAGGAAACCGAAAACAGAGAGAATATATTTCATGATATGAGTATACGCACCAGTCCACTTTTGTCAGGCACATTCTAGAACTCTCCCCTCAAAAACTGCTTTCTTTTTGGTTCTTCCATCCGCTCAATAGCATATCGCAATGTGGTTCGTGGCACTTGCACGTAGTGCTTTTTAAGGAAGTTCTCGACAGCGTTTGAGTCCACTTTCCAAGCTTCGCGCAGTATCCATCCAACAGCTTTGTGCATCAGGTCTTCGCTGTCACCAAGCAGCTTTTTGGCCAGTCGCAAGGGTGTTTTTGTGTCCCCATTTCTGATCAAAATCCAGTTTGCGACCATGGCAATTCGCCGGTCCCACATCACTTCTGACGCTGCTAATTCGTCTAGAAGAGAGGCTGGTTTTATGCCATCTAAAATGGCCTGCCCCAGCACATAATGCGCTGAGCAGTCGACCAAATCCCAGTTGTTGACGCGGTGCTTATGCGCTAAATAAAAGTCGACAATCCTCTTTCTTTCAGATGGTTTTGCCTTTGCATTTATCACCAAAACAATCAGCCCACACAGCCGCACTTCATGGATTTCATGCTCGAGCAAAAGGCTGATTTCAGCATATGGCAGATCAGAAAATTGCGCTGCTACAGCGCGTATTTGCGGCATCCGCACGCCCATAAATACGTCGCCTTCGCTATAGGATCCCTTTCCTGTTTTGAAAAAATATTCGTTTGCGATGCATCGTTTTTCGGTGGCGTGGTCAGCAAGGGATGAAATAACTGCTCCAGCACAACTCATCTATGCGTTCTCTTTCGGGATGTATTGGCTGCGGTTTGGTCCCACAGAAACCCCGCGCACAGCACAATTTGTCTTTTGCTCGATCAGCCCAATCAGCGACTGCAGAGTTTCTGGTAGGTTTGAAAACTCCTTTACCTCGCCCACATCTTGGCTAAACCCGCTCACGGTTTCATATCCTGGTTCAACTCGGCCATAGGCATTTGTGGCGCCTGGAACATAGTCAATTTCTTTTCCGTCGAGCATATATTTCGTTACTAGTGGAATGTCGCCACCGGCCGTATCAACATAATGCAGAAGTAAATCGCACTTTGTCAGCACAATTTCATCGATGCCGTTGACTGCAATTGCGTACCCCAGCTGCACCAAATCAAGGTGCCCAACGCGCCGTGGTCGGCCAGTCACTGTGCCATATTCGCGCGAGTAAATCCGAAACGCTTGCCCCATTTCAAAGGCAAAATCTGACCCAATCAGCGCCGCTGGGTCGAGTGTTTTTTCGTTGTCTCGGTTATAAACTGGCACGCCCGCAGCATCTATTTTCATACAATATTGCTCAGACTCGGTGCCTCCCATCTCTGATGTAAAGGGCCCATATCCGACCCGCGACATGACGGCCTTGGCGACGCCGATTGTCTTGCGGTGGTACTTGGGCGGCAGGTCGCCCCCAGAGTATGCCGCAGCGGCATTGGTCGGGCTTGAAGTCACATACGGCACAGAGCCTTTGTTGACATCAAGCATAAATGACTGCGCCCCCTCAAAAAGGATTTTTGCACCCGCTTCGCATCGTTTTTGAAGGAAAAGCGTGTCCATTTCAATATACTCTTTTACCTCATCAAAAGAGGTTTTAAGTGCCTTAATTTTTGCGTCAATATCAATCTCAAGCCCATGGTCAGCAAACCGATATTGCGCTGCGGCCTGATAATAATTTTGCTTTATTGCCTCAAGGAACTTTTCTGGTGCGTCGAGCACATCGCCTAGCCGAATGTTAGTGATTTGGTTTTCGTGCATCCGGATGGCTCTGTCGGCATATGCTGGTCCAATTCCGTTTTTGGTTGTGCCGATTGTTCCCCCAATAATTGCATCAATAATCTTATGGTGCGGTTGCACTAGACCCGCTTGAGACGAGAACTTTAGCCGCCCAGAAAGGATAATTCCATGCCCTTTAATAGTGTCCGTTTCTTCTTTTAATTGCTCTACGTCAATGACGCAACCAGACCCGACATAGAGGATTTTATCAGGGTACAGCACCGCGGAGGGAACCTGCCGCAGTGCCAGCCGAATGCCCTGCGCCTCGACTGTGTGGCCGGCGTTTGAACCGCCATTAAAACGGGCAATGATGTCATATGCCGCTGCCATGTCGTCTATCACCCGCGCCTTGCCCTCATCACCATATTGCGTACCAATAACGACATCAGCGTATCCAGGCGTAGGAGTATTCATTTCTGTGGGGATTGATTTCAAAACAGGCACATTAAAGCACATTGTGCGGTGAAACACAACGAAAAAGAATAGAAAATTATGCTTGTCTGCGAAGCAGCAAGAAGATGCCAGCACCCGCAATAAGCCCTAAGATAAGCGGCATATTTGGCTGTGGGATCTGATTATCGCCCGTTGTGGCCAACTCCTCTGGTAGTGGTGGCTGCGGCGGAATTACATTACACCCAACAAAGCCCTCAGTATACTCAGTGGTCGATTTGATCCCAGCGCGGTTGAGTGCTGTGACCCCAAACGTATAGGTTTCGCCAGTTGTGAGGCCTTCGACATACCACCGCGTCCGAGCATCTGGTGTAGTGTTTGCGCCGGTCAAAGAGCGAATATCTGTGCCAAATTGCACGGTATATTTCTCAATTCCGGCCATGGAAATAGATGGTGACCATGTGACCCAAACGCGCGTGTCATCGCCCACAAAACACTCCGTAGACAAGTTTCCAACAGGGCTCGGGTCTTCGGTGGTTTCGATAAATGGCTTGTCGATGGTTGGCCTCAGCGGCGAATCATCAGTGCTGTTGTCGGCTCCATCTCCGTCACTGTCGTTGATGGAGTCCAGCTTGTCAGATCCTTTCTCGAGCCAGTCGGGCACACCGTCGCCGTCACTGTCGTTTATCTTATCAGCATCCAGCTCCGCTGGCACACCCAGCAATCCACCCCAGTTCAGCACTTGTGGCTCTATGCGTTTGGTGTCTGCATTGGGTGGGTCAAGTGGGTCAAGTGGGTCGGTCTTCAAAAAGAGTAACTCGACACCGTCTGTCAGGCCGTCGCTGTCGCTGTCTGGGCGCAGTGGGTCTGTTCCCCAAGCGGGCTCATCTGTGTCGGCGATTCCGTCTGCGTCAACGTCACGCGGGGTGTCGTTTCGGTTCTCGATGCTATCGGGAATATCATTTTCGTTGTCATCTTTCCATTCATCTTTATTGGGCAAACCGTCGCCGTCGCTGTCGTTTTCTGGGTGAAACGGATCACCGCCATCTCGTCCGTCTGAGGGCACTGGAAGGGTTATGACATCAACGCCAGCATCAGTTTCGCCGTCTGTGCCGGTGCACTCTTTCACGTGAATGGTCGCGGCATTTGCCTGGTCAAGACTGTTTCCAGTTAGGTCATAAATGCTACAGTCCATGGCGTAATCACCCATTTCAAGTGGCGCTGTGTAACTTCCTACAAACTCATCGGCTTCTTGGGTGTGCTCATTTGGAATGTCTCGGAAGATACATCGCGCTGCCGACAGTGGTTCGCTGGCACCCAGCGCAATCGTAAAGGAATCGCCTGGGCAGAGCTCATATCCGGGCTGCACCGTCACTGCCATATTGACAGGCGCCTGTCGGTCGATCCGTATTTGGACAACATTACTCACGACACTCAGGTTTTGCTCGCAAGCTGCCTGCAGCGCATAAAGCCCATCTTCCAGCGGGTCTGTCTGGAACTGATATGATCCGTCTGCGTTGGTATCAAGACCCGTCACCAGTAGGCTATCATTGGCTAAGATCCGCACCTGCGGGCAGTTGCTCGAACTCCCCTTAATGATCGGTCGCCGTGTTTTATACGTTCCCTCAACTGGGTTCACAATCCGCACTGCTCGGTCTGCGCCATTGCCGTTGTCAATTGGCTCCACCGTGCCACCACGCGCGGTCACATCCGTTATCATATTTCCCTGTATCCGAAAGTCATTGAGGTCACTTACAGTGACTTCGTGGTCGCCAGTAGTATTAAACGTGAGCGCCAGAGAGAAGTCATGTACGCCCTGATCTGTCGCCGAAAAGGTGTAGTCTGCGGGCAGACTCGCGTTGATGTCGGTGCTATCAAACCGCACCTCTCCTGCGTAGTCTGTGACGACGTCGCCGTTGACGTCTCGGGCACTAACGGTCACATTGACCGACTCGCCGGCTTGCGCGGTGGTTGGCCCTACAACCTGCAGGTATGACACATCTGGGCTGGCCAAATCATCTTCAAACAACTGTGCCCGCAAAAATGAACCCAGACTGGCGGTGTCTGGCGCGCCTGCGTTGGCGATGCCATTTTGCCCCACATGCCACACAATGCTCGGGCGAGCGTGCAGCACGACGCCATTGCTAATCACGCTATAAGTACTGACCCCTGGCGTTTGTGAGCGCACCTGCGCGGTGGCTTGACCAGCGCTGTTGGTGCGCGGCGATGCCGTTATTGCGTCTTCGTTTCGAGAGCTGATGAACTGCAATGGGGCATTTGCCACTGGGTTGCCATAGGCATCAGACAGGGTGGCTGTCACCATGACCGAGCTGCCGTCGGCTATGGCGGAGTCTGCCGTGGTCGTGACCGCTGACCGATAAGCCGAAATGGTCGCGCTTGAAACGACAAAGTCAGTCTCTGGGCTGTCGCCAACTGACCGAAAAACCCCGGCAGTATACGTTCCAGACTGCTCTAAATGCATTCCATAGATTTCTGTTTCAACTACCCCAGCGCTGTCAGCCTGCACCGGAAACGACACGACTGTGCCATCTGGGCGGATAATATCGAGCAAAGTTGACTCGTCTGCCGTCAGTCCAGAAACGCGCACGCTGGTCGCCTGGCCGGTTGAGGGCGATGCAACAGAGATCCAGGCCTCTGCCAGCGTCAGGCTGGGAAGCAAGCAAATCAGTGCTAAAAGTCGCAAAAAGCGCATCATCTGGTTTATTATACCATACCCACTCTAGAAAAACAAAGCCTCGACTGGGGCATTCTGGCTTTGAGGCAAAACAGTCTGCAGGGTGCCCGCTATGGCATCTTTTGAGGTTCTATAACAAAAAGCCCCTTGATGGGGCTTTTCTGTAGTCTAGAAAATAAGAAACTACTTCTTCAGTGCGTCTCGAATTTCTGCTAGCAGCTCTTCGCTGGTTGGGCCAGCTGGGGCTTCTTCTTTCGCTTTTTGCATTTTTGCAATTGCTTTTACAGCTACAAAAACAGCTAGTGCAACTATTAGGAAATCAATAAGTGTATTGATGAATATACCGTAGTTTACGGTTG
Source organism: Candidatus Altimarinota bacterium (assembly GCA_020629095.1). Lineage (GTDB taxonomy): Bacteria > Patescibacteriota > Gracilibacteria > UBA4473 > UBA4473 > JAHDDZ01. The sequence continues at coordinate 8,513 of JAHDDZ010000005.1, forward strand.
CAATTCCAGCTTCTTGCGCAGCTGCAAGTGATGCTGGTTTTGGTGCGTCACCCAGCACTGCAAACATGTTGCTCAGATCTGTTCCACCTGCGAAATAACCGACGATAGGCATAACAACATCACCTACAAAACTCGTAACAATCTTACCAAAAGCCGCCCCGATAACGATACCGACAGCCATGTCAACCAGGTTTCCTTTCATGGCGAAATCTTTAAATTCGTTCCACATAGTGTATTTGGGTTAAAGAAGAATACGGGCGTATTGTAGTCTAGGCTGCGATCGACTGTCAAATATTGCCTTGACGGACACGTTACAAAAAAGCACAATGGGGGCGAAATTATCCCCCTTAGAAACATGGAAATAATCGACCAATTGCTGGAAACAACACACAAAATGATGACGCCCGGGAAGGGCATTTTGGCCATAGATGAGAGCATGGGCACCTGCCAAAAGCGGTTTGACGCGCTGGGTGTTGAGTGCACAGAGGAAGCTCGCCGAGAGTATCGCGGGCTGCTGGTTAGTTGCCCTCAAATCGAAGAAGCTGTGAGCGGCATGATTCTCTTCGATGAGACCATCCGCCAGAGTACAGATGACGGCAAGCGGTTTGCCGATGTGCTGAAAGAAAAAGGTATGGTTGTTGGGATAAAAGTGGACATGGGAGCCAAAGAAATGGCCCTCAGCGAAGGTGAAAAAGTAACTTCTGGGCTGGACGGGCTGCGCGAGCGGCTGGTGGAATATAAACAGCTGGGGGCGCAGTTTGCCAAATGGCGAGCGGTTATTAGCATTGGTGACGGCATGCCAAGCGATGCGTGCATTAAGGCAAACGTGCATGCGCTGGCGAGGTACGCCGCGCTGTGTCAAGAGCAGGGGATTGTGCCGATGGTCGAGCCAGAAGTGCTGATCGACGGCGAGCACACGCTCGAGGAGTGCTATAGTGTAACCGAACACGTGCTGAAATGCCTGATGTGGGAACTGCACCAACAGCGAGTGATGCTGGAGGGATGTATCCTTAAAACGAGTATGGTGATCAGCGGGAAAGGCTGCGCGACGCAGGCAACGCCAGACCAAGTGGCGGTTGCCACGGTCGACTGCCTTTACAACGCTATTACGCCGGCATTGGGCGGAGTTGTATTCCTCAGTGGAGGGCAAACGGAGCTGCAGTCAACCACGCATTTGGATAAAATGAATAAGCTCGGAAATCACCCGTGGGGGCTGACTTTCAGCTATGGCCGAGCCATCCAGCAGCCGTGCCTGAACGCATGGAACGGCAAAACTGAAAACATATCAGCGGCGCAAGCGCAGTTGCTGAAACGTGCACAAATGAACGGCCTAGCGAGCCTAGGCCAGTGGAGCGAAGACAAAGAAGCCTAATCTATTTTGCAGTTTGAAAAAGCCCCAACTGGGGCTTTTTTATTGCTCATCTTTTGAAAGAAAAACTGATTTAATTCCCGCGCCAATAATCGCATTCCAGCAGCTCTGACAGCACCACCAGTGCCCCCACAAGTATATATCAGCTCCTTCTGTTTTGTGCTCATTTTGCACCGTGTTTTTGATTGCTTTTTGCTCGGCGTGGTTGTGCGGGTGGCACCCACGACACAGCCAATAATGCTGACCAGTTTTCACCTGAAGTCTCTTGCGGATGCATCCAAGACGCTGGTGAATGGCTGACCCGTTTGCGCCCTGTCCAATAATTTTCCCATGCAAAACCAGCACCGCGCCAGTCGGGTGGTTTGGGTCTAGCGAATCACGCATCGCTACTTGTTTTGCTGCTTGTATATGAGGGTTTTCGGCGCTCACATATTCCATTTTTCGCCCGGCTGGAAGGTACGGAATAACACGTTTTTGACTCATCGGAGCGTGCCGTTTTTAATGGCCGCGACTTCGGCATTTGCGTCAGTTTTGCCGCCCAGTTGGGTGTCTCTGGCGCCTTCGTACTTTGCGGTCTGTGCGCCATGCCGCAGAGCGTCATCCCGCTCCAGTGGCCGCTCGAGGCGTTCGAAAACGATTTGGCAAATGCGTTCGCCAGGGTAGAGCCGAATGATCTGCTGGCGGGTGCGGTTGTGGATTGGAATCATAAGGTGCCCGCTGTAATGCGCGTCGACAATGCCCGTTAGGTCAACCGACAGCCCGCGGCGGTTAACGCTGCTGCGGGGGTACAAAATCCCCATCACGTCGGGCACTTTCATATCCACTTTTTCCAGCGTAGAGGCGATAATTGCCTCTCCGGGAGCCAGCTCAAAAAACTGACCCATTTTCAGCTCAATTTGCTCATAGGCATCAGCTGTTTCTTCCAGCGGGTCAATCGTGACCACGCGCCGCCCCTCGGGCGTCAGCTGCCATGTGCGCGGCAAATAAAATTGGGTCCCAAGTCGTAAATCAACCGCGTGCGGCTGGTCTTGCCACGCATCGGTTTTGGGCGTAAAAACCAGCAGATTTGCTGCTTTCAGCTCATTTATTTCGTGTCGAGTCAAAATCGTCATGCCGTTGGAGTATAGTGTAAAATCACTAGCTGGTCATCTGTTTCTACTTTTTGCAGCTTGAAATTGGCTGAAATTCCCTCAGCAAAAAGCCCAATGCCGCCCCCCAAAATGACTGGGTTTATGGTCACAATTATATCTGTTATCAGCCCACTTTGCTGCCAAATTGTATTTATCTGCGCTCCACCAGCAATGATAATTTCATCGTATTTATCTGCCAAATCAGCCACAATTTGAGCTGGCGTGTCACCAGTATAGGTCAAATCTGAGTGATCTGAAATGAGGTTTTTGTTGCGGGTCATGACCATGGTGTGCCTCTCTGGCAATGGCTTTCCGATCGTGTCATACGTCTTGCGCCCCCTCACCAGTACCCCCGCTTGCTTGGTCAGCTTGGCAAAAAGCCGCTTGTCACCTTTAGCTGTCCAGTCCGGAAAATGCCCGTCATTGAGCCCTATTTTGCCATCTAGTGACAGGGCCATCAGTAGGGTTATTTTCATCTTAGTGCAAGAATGAGCGAATGCGGGTCGTCATCATCGCGATGTCTTTTTCGTCCGCTACGTCTATGCTCGCTTGGTCGTTTTTGCTGCCGCCCGCCTGCACAATTGCGCTAATGCCCGCCTCGGCCGCCAGCGTCACGCAGTCTGGAAATGGAAAGAATGCGTCTGAGACAACAACGGCGCCTTTTGCTTTTTCGCCCGCTTGCCCGAGTGCGTGCACCATGGCGTCGACTCGGCTGGTCTGCCCGCCGCCCTTGCCGACCATTGCCCCATCTTTAATGACAATAATCGCGTTTGATTTCACTGCCTTTACCATATTCCACCCCACCACCATGTCATTCTTTTCGGCTTCTGTTGGGGCTTTCTTTGTGGTTTGAGTTAGCGCATTTTCAGCCACAATGTGCGTGTCTGCATCTTGCATCAGGGTGCCCCCACGGATGCTTTTTAGAGCCCAGGTGGGCGTGTGCGCCCAGTCTGCGATGCGCATGACGCGTAGGTTTTTCTTCGTTCGCAGCACCTCCAGGGCCTCTGACGTATAGTCTGGCGCGATCACCACTTCATTAAAAAAGCTGATAATGTGCTCTGCAACTGCCTTTGTGGCCGTTTGGTTGAGGGCTATAATCCCCCCAAAGGCACTGACTGGGTCGCATGCAAGCGCCTTCGCGAAGGCATCCTCGATTGTTTCACCGACTGCAGCACCGCACGGTGTTGCGTGTTTATAGACCGTCGCAAATGGCGTTTTTGTGTTATATGCCAAGGCCAGTTCGAGCGCGGCTGTGCCATCGGCGTAGTTATTATAGGACAGTGCCTTCCCATTTAGAAACTCCGCCGAGAGTAAGTTTGCGCCGGTTTCAAACGGGTTCTCAATCGCCACCGCCGTTTGGTGTGGGTTCTCGCCATATCGCAGCGCCTGACCGCTTTCCTCTGCCCAAAACTTGGCGATCAGCAGGTCATAGTGCGCTGTCATGGCAAAGACCTTCGCGGCCAGTTTTTTCTTTGTTTCAGTGGCTGTTTTGCCCCCCTTAGCAATTTCACCCAGCACGGTTTCATAGTCTGCTGGGTCAACCAGAACGTCTACGTCTTGCCAGTTTTTGGCCGCTGCGCGGATCATGCTCGGCCCCCCAATGTCAATTTGCTCAACCCGCTGCAAAAAAGACAATTCGTCGTTTTCATATGCCGCCCGAAATGGGTACAAGTTGACCACCACCATATCGATTGTGCTCAGGTTGTTTTCTGTCAAAAAGCCCATGTGTTCAGCATTTGACCGGTTCGCCAGCAGCCCACCAAAAATCTGTGGCGTCAGCGTTTTTATCCGCCCGTTCATCCCCTCTGGAAACCCCGTCAGCTCCTCGACCGTGACTAGCGGCGACACGCCGGCTTCAGCTAGTTTTCGATACGTTCCGCCTGTTGAAACAATCTGGTAGCCATGTTGTGTAAGCCCCTGTGCAAAAGGCACAATGCCAGTTTTGTCAGAAACAGAAATCAGCGCAGTTTTCATGTGTGTGGGGAGGGTAAGAATACGCCGCTACTCTACACATTTTTGGGCTTCCTGCAAGAAAAATAATACAAACAAAAGCCACATTTGTGGCACTCTGACTCTTTTTAGGGATAATCAAAAAGCGAGGCATGGAGAATTTTAACAGAAATTTTTTAACTGGTAAGCAAAAAGCCCCTTTCGGGGCTCTTTGTTGGGTCAAACCAAAAGGCCTATTGAAGGTCTTTCAGGGTTACACCTTGTTTTGTTGATGCATACTCACCGTCTTTAAAGAATACGCCTGTGTGTTGTTTTGTCACATCGTACATCTTTTTCAGTTCGTCTGAGCTGTCGTAGTCAACCATAAGTACTGGCATTCCGAGTGATTCAGCTGCCTTGATTTCTTTGTCAAGCGCTACACACGTTGGGCACCAGTCAGCGTGAAAGAAAAGCGCGTAGTCTTCACCAGCGTCATTTAGTGCTGTTGCTACTGCTTCGCTATATGTTGTGTATGTTGCAGATCGTGCTTCGCCGACTTCAGCGTCGTCACCATCTACTGCATCAACAACTGCTTCGCCTGCATCTTTTGCAGTTTCGACTACTGCAGAGCCAGCATCTTTAACTGCTTCGCCTGTTGCTTTTACAGCGTCACCAGTTGTTTCAACAACCGCTTCGCCTGCGTCAACAACTGTTTCACCCGCTTTTTTAACAGCGTTCCCAGTTGCTTCAACTGCGTCACCCGCTGTTTCGACTACTGCAGAACCAGCGTCTTTAACCGCATCGCCTGTTGCTTTTGCAGCGTCACCCACTGCTTCAACCGCGCCACCGGCTGCGTCACCAACTGCACCGGCTGCGTCGCCAGCCACGTCTACTGCTGTTTCTGCAGTGTCTTTAACAGTGTCAACAACTTTGTTGGTTACATTTTTGAAACCAAATATGAACCCAAGAATTACCAGAGCGGCAACAATGAGCCAGAGAAGAGAGTTCTTTTTCATGATATATTTTGTTAGGAAAGAATTCATATGTAGGCTAGCCCATGACTTTTTTTTGTCAAATCCTTGGAGATATTCTCGTATATGAGTAGACTGCTATCAATATGAAAGAAGAACCTAAAAATCACTTTTTTGTGCCAAATGCGTCAGACTCCATAAACGGAATGGAACAGTCGACAATGCACTACTGGAAAGAGGAAAATGTGTTTCAGCGCACCATCAGCACTCGCGCTGAGTGGACGCATTTTGCGTTTTATGACGGACCGCCTTTTGCAACTGGGCTGCCTCACTATGGGCACATTTTGGCGGGAACAATAAAAGATACAATCCCGCGCTGGAAAACCATGCAGGGCTATCGCGTTCCGCGGCGTTTTGGGTGGGATTGCCATGGAGTTCCGGTTGAATTTCAGGTTGAAAAAGAACACAAAATTGGAGGGAAACCGGGCATCGAGGCCATGGGGGTGAAGGCCTTTAATGAGCTGTGCCAGAGCATTGTATTGCGCTGCCGTGACGACTGGGAGGACACTGTGCACCGCATGGGGCGATTCGTTGATTTTGATAATGATTATCGCACAATGGACGCGGATTATATGGAATCTGTGTGGTGGATTTTTGGCCAACTGTGGCAGCGTGGGCTCATTTATGCCGGTGAGAAAGTAGTGGCGTATAGCCCAAAACTGGGCTCGCCGCTGAGTAATTTTGAGGCAAATCTGAACTATAAAGACATTGATGATCCGGCCGTTACGGTGCGATTTCCGCTGGCTGACGGCACTATCGCCCTGGCCTGGACAACCACCCCGTGGACCCTGCCAGCCAACTGTGCATTGACCTTTGGTCGAGATATGAAGTATGCATTAGTTGATTATGAAAATGAGCAGTTTTGGGTGCACGAAAGCAAAGTTGAATCGACCTTTGGCGAAGGTGCAAAGGTGATCAAAAATTGGTTGGGAATTGATTTTTTAGATATGAAATATACGCCATTGTTTGACTTTTTTGCAAATGTGCCTAATGGCGAAAAGCGTTTTGTGTGTTTGCACGACGATGGGGATTATGTAAGCGCTGAGAGCGGAACGGGAATTGTTCATTGTGCGCCAAGTTTTGGTGCAGAGGATGCCCAATTCGGTCACGCGCACGGCGTTAAGGGCGTTAATCCGATTGACGAAAATGGATACTTCGATGAGAGCGTTCCGCCGCTGCAAGGGCACTATTTTCGTAAAGACAGCGAGGTAAATGGCTCTGAAGTGAATGCAAATGACTGGGTGCTGGGCGCGCTAAAGGACAGGGGAAAACTCTTTAAGCGAGAGCAGATTCGGCATAGCTATCCGCACTGTTGGCGGACGGACTGCGCGCTGATGTACCGTGGAATTCATACGTGGTTTGTCGATGTACAAAAGCTGAAACGCCAGATGGTCGACTGCAACCAAAACATAAACTGGGTGCCAAATCACCTGCGCGATGGCCGATTTGGAAAGGGGCTAGAAGGCGCTCCAGACTGGGCGATTTCGCGCAATAGATATTGGGGAGCGCCCATGCCTGTGTGGGAAAATGATCAAACGGGCGAGCGGGTTGTGATATCCAGCAAGGCGGAACTGGAGGCAAAATGCGGCCAAAAAGTAGAGGATCTGCATCGCCAGCATATTGATGATTTGACGTGGGAGGGGGCAGAGGGAGGTACGTTTCGGCGGATTGAGGAAGTGCTGGATTGCTGGTTTGAGAGTGGCTCAATGCCCTATGCGAGCCAGCATTATCCGTTTGAAAGCAATGCAAAATTGCCGTTCACGCGGGCGATTTTGGCTCATGGGCTGGGAGGGACTCCAAGCAGCAACTGGCTTCCGTGGCTGAAAAGAGCCCTTGAAAAGCGCGGGGTCGAGGTGCACGTGCCGGGGCTGCCAGACCCAGAAACACCCAATTTGGCCACCTGGGCACAGGCGATTATCGACCTAGAAATAGATAAAAACACAGTGCTGGTGGGGCATAGCTTGGGGGCTGCCGCAGTAGTGAAAGCTCTGGAACACAGTGAAAAATCAGCTCATGCGGCATATCTGGCGGCGCCAGCCGTGAGTAAAAACATCGGCAAGCCATATGCAGAACGGGTTTCAAGCATCTTACAATCTACTCCTTTGGATTGGTCTGCAGCTGTTGAGAAAGCAAAAAATTGGGTCGTGTTTCAGAGCAGCAATGACCCATATGTGCCAGCGATTAATGCCGCTCTAGTAGCCGAAAAAACAGGTGCTGAAGTCGTTTCGGTCGAGGCGGCTGGGCACTTTAGTGATTCTGATGGATATGCCGTTTTTCAGCAGCTGTTTGACCACATTGTGGGGGCTCATAATCTAGATGGATTTGCGCCGTCTGACTTCATCGCAGAGGGGCTGGACCAGACCCGTTGTTGGTTTTACAATCTGCATGTTTTGGGCTGTGCGCTGACGGGTGAAAATGTCTATAAAAATGTGATAACCAACGGAATTGTGCTGGCGGAGGATGGTCAAAAAATGAGTAAGTCGAAGCAGAATTATCCAGATCCGAACATTGTTTTTGAGAAATATGGAGCGGATGCCGTGCGGTGGTATCTCATGAATAGCCCAGTTGTGAAGGGCGAAAACATGCGGTTTTCCGAGCGCGGAGTCGAGGAAGTTGTGAAGTCGCTGATTTTGCCGCTGACAAATGCGTATAAGTTTATGGCGACGTATGCGAACATTGATGGCTGGAAGCCGACGAAGATCATCGCGGTGCGCCACGGCGAGGGAACGCACAATGTGGCGGGGGTGTATAGTGGGCAGATTGACAGCCCACACGAGCTGACCAAAAAAGGAAAAGCAGAAGTTGCAGCGCGCGCAAAGACACTGCCGAAGCCTGATATTATCATCGCGAGCCCGTTGCTGCGCACGCGCCAAACAGCGCAAATCATCGCAGATGGGGTTGGCTACACCGACGAAATCATCATCGACGATCGGTTTAAAGAGCCCAATTTTGGTGATCTGGAAGGTAAAAAGCTGGTTGGATTTTTGGCGCGCGAGGGCAACAAGACAACCGAAAAACAGGCTGAGGTGCTGGCGCGAGTCGAGGAATTTTGGCGAGAAGTGAGTGAGAAATATCAGGGCAAAACGGTTATTGTGGTAGGACATGGCGAAAGCCTACGGGCTATAAAATCAGTCGCGAGTCGGTTCGCGGAAAGCACGCGACTCGCATATGAGCCCACGGCTGGGCGGGTTGACGTATTTGCCCCACCAGTCAAAATGACTGATTTAGATGACTGGATCATCGGCGAGCTGCAGACGCTGATCGCGCACGTAAGCGAAAAAATGGAGGCGTATCAGATCGACGAGGCGCTTCGCCCTGTGCAGGCTTTTATTGACGGGCTGACCAATTGGTATATTCGGCGCAACCGACGGCGGTTTTGGGCAAGCGGGTTAACGGCTGACAAGCATGCGGCATATAGCACTTTGCATCACTGCCTGACCACGCTCAGTAAGCTGCTTGCGCCGGTCATGCCGTTCCTCGCAGAGCGGCTGTGGGGCTGGTGCGGCGGCGAAGATAGTGTGCACCTGCAGCTGCTGCCACAGGCCGACCACGACTTGGTCCAGCCGACTCTTCAAAAGCAGATTAATACTGAACGCGAGATTGTTCGGCTGGCAGCAGCAACCCGCTCTCGCATTGGCATAAAGCTCCGGCAGCCATTGGGAACGTTGCGGTTTGCATTGGCCGACGAGTCGTTGAAACTCGACACGCAGGTGATTGCCGCGGAAGCCAACGTGAAGCAGGTCGAGCAGCTGAAAAATACAGATGGAATTGCCGAAAAAGTGATGCAGATTGATGCCAGAAAAGTGGGTAAAAAGTTCGGAAAAAAGACGCAAGAGCTGATAGTAGCTGGTAAAAATGGAGATTATGAAATGCTGTCCGATGGGGCGATTATGGTAGTCGGAGAGCGGATTGAGCCAGATGAATACACCGTGCGATACAATACTGACGATGGGATGGAGGCCGACAGTAGTGCGGTTGGCGTGGTGGTGCTTGATGGGCAGCTGACCCCAGAACTTGAAAAAGAGGGCATTGCGCGTGACGCTATTCGCCTGCTGCAAGATGCCCGCAAGGCATATGGATTTGCCGTCAGTGACTTCATTTCTGTCAGTTGGTGTAGCGAAAATGAGATGGTCGCAGCTGCGCTGAATGAGCACCAAAAGACTATCAGTACAGAGGTTTTAGCCAACGTATTTACCATGAAAAAAACTACCGAAAACCAGTCTGATTTGGCCGGTGGATCGCTCTATTTCGAGTTGAAAAAAGACGATTAGGCGTGGATGAGTGTGCCGACTTTTTCGCCTTTTAGCGCGCTGACAAGCGCGCCTTTTTTCATCAGCTCAAAGACCATAATGGGCATTTTGTTGTCGCGGCATTGGGCGATTGCCGTTGCGTCCATGACCCGCAGATCTTTCTCGAGCACTTCGTCAAATGTCACCTCATCATATTTTTTGGCATTCGGGTTGGTGCGTGGGTCGCTGTCATAGACCCCGTCTACGTTTGTGGCCTTCAGCACCATGTCGCAGTCGAGCTCAAGCGAGCGCAGCGCCGCCGCGCTGTCAGTCGTGAAATATGGATTTCCGATGCCCGCAGCGCAGATGACAATGCGATCTTTCTCGAGGTGGCGCACCGCCCGCCGTTTGATGTATGGCTCGGCTACCGCCGGCACGTCAAGCGCGCTGCACACGCGAGTGTCGAACCCGTGCCGCTCAAGCGCAGCTTGCAGGGCGACGCTGTTCATAAGGGTTCCGAGCATTCCGATGTAGTCACTCGGCACCCGGTCAATGCCACTTTCGGCGCTTTGGCTGCCTCGCCAGATGTTCCCCGCCCCAATGACAATTGCGATTTGCACGCCCATTTGCTTGGCCGCAGAAATCTCTTTGCACATATGGTCCAGCACGCTGTAATCAATACCAAATTGTTTTTCCCCAAGCAGTGCCTCGCCCGATAGTTTTAGCAGTACGCGTGTATATTTCATCCACCTTATAGTATATCATTTCAGGTGCATTGTCTATTCTTCTACTAGACAAAATTATAAAACCCATATAAACTCTGTCCACTATGGAGCAAAAACCATTTGAACTCGTATCGAAATTTACGCCAACTGGTGACCAGCCACGGGCAATTAAGCACCTGACAAAAGGGATAAATGATGGCCTGCGCCACCAGACGTTGCTGGGAGCAACGGGTACTGGAAAGACGTTTACAATGGCGAATATCATCGCAGAACAACAGCGACCAACGCTGATACTTGCACACAACAAAACCCTCGCAGCGCAGCTCTGCAGTGAGTTTCAGCAGTTTTTTCCAAACAACGCCGTCAGTTATTTTGTCAGTTATTATGACTACTATCAGCCCGAGGCGTATATCGCGCGATCAGATACGTATATTGAAAAAGAGGCGACCATCAACGAAGAAATCAATAAGTTTCGACACGCTGCAACTATCAATTTGCTCACCCGCCGAGACGTAATTATTGTCGCTTCAGTCAGCTGTATTTATGGCCTAGGGGATGTCTCGACCTACACAGAAATGGCCGTGACGCTGGAAACAGAAAAGGACTACCCGCGACAGGAGTTCCTACGCAGTTTGGTCGATGTGCAGTATAAGCGCATTAAAAGCGACCTCGAGCGTGGTACGTTTGAGGTGCTGGGCGATGTGATTACGGTCTTTCCACCCAACACCGACACGGCCTACACACTCGAGTTTTGGGGCGACACGCTCGATACTATAACCGAGGTGGATGCTTTTACAGGAGAGAAAATAAAGTCGCTCGATACAATTACATTTTATCCGGCAAAGCACAATGTGACCACAAAAGAGGTGCTAAACCGCGCCGTGCCAAAGATTGAAAAAGACCTGGAAAAGCGACTGAAGGAAATGAATGAAATGGGCAAAATTGTGGAGGCGCACCGACTGAATCAGCGAACCCGATATGACATTGAGATGCTGCGTGAAGTGGGTTATGTCAGCGGAATTGAGAACTATGTGCGGTACCTTAATGACGCAAAAGCGGGGGCTCCGCCAACAACGTTGCTTGACTACTTTCCAAAGGATTTTCTGTGTTTTGTGGACGAAAGCCATATCAGTATTCCGCAGATTGGGGGGATGTTTAATGGAAACCTAGCCCGAAAAAACAACTTGGTTGAGCACGGTTTTCGGCTGCCCGCGGCATATGACAACCGGCCGCTGCAGTTTGACGAGTTTGAAAGCCGGATAAAACAGGCCGTATACGTCTCAGCTACGCCCGGAAAGTATGAATATGGGAACTGCGAAAAGGCTGATATTATCGAGCAAATCATCCGCCCAACAGGGCTACTGGACCCGATTTGTACCATCAAACCAAGTCAGCACCAGATTGATGACATCATGGAGAACATTCGCCAGACGATAGAGAAAAATGAGCGGGTGCTGATTACGACCGTGACGAAAAAATCAGCCGAGGATTTGAGTGAATACTTGATAGAAAATGGCGTAAAGGCGACCTATTTGCACAGTGATATTGATACGCTTGAGCGGATTGAAATCCTCACCCAACTGCGTCGCGGAACCATTGATGTGGTTGTCGGAATCAACCTGCTGAGAGAGGGGCTTGACCTGCCGGAGGTGAGTATGATCTGCATTTTGGATGCAGACAAGCAGGGCTTTTTGCGATCGCGTGACAGCCTGTTGCAGATCATTGGGCGAGCAGCCCGAAATGCCAATGGGCAGGTGGTGCTCTATGCTGACAAGATGACGCCCGCGATCGAGCAGGCGCTGGGCGAAACCAGCCGAAGACGGGAAATACAGGAGGCGTATAATAAAAAGCATGGGATCACGCCGCAGACCATTTTGAAAGAAATCCATGACATCGCCGACCAAATGGGACTCAAAGAAAAACAGACACGCGACTTTGACAAGTTGACCAAAAAAGAGCAGATTAAGGCGCTAATAAAGGAGCTGAATATGCAGCTGGAGATGGCAGTTGAAAACTGGCAATTTGAGCAAGCGGCTGAGCTGCGAGATGAGATTGCGACGCTGGAGGGCAAATTGGCTGGCCGTAAAAGATGACCCGCGAGGTGATTATGACTGCCGAAAAAAAGTGGGCAGTGGCCCATATGCACGTGCATGCAGGGGAGGTTGAGGTTAACTTGAAAACTATAAAAAGCCACATAGATTGGGCGGTTTCTGTGGGGGCTGACTGCCTTGTTTTGCCCGAGTTGTGTGTGTCTGGTTACGCAGTTGGGGACCAATTTTTTGCTACATCTTTTCGGGAAAAAGTACTATCGGCAGATGCACAAATAGCCAATATGAGCACGCAAATTGACATCGTCTGGGGAAGTTTTACGCCTGCACCAAATGGAAAACTGCACAACGTGGCACACGTGGCAACTGGCGGAAAGCTGACCACGAGCGTGAAAAAGACGTTGCTGCCGATGGATTTTGAGTTTGATGAGGCGCGCTGGTTTGCGCCAAATGAAGCCCCGTGCAAGGCGGTTTTAGTAGCTGGGCTTCAGGTCGGAATCTTGATTTGCAAGGACATTTCTGACGAAAAAGAAACCAGGAAACCATGTGAGGAACTGGCGGCAGACGGTGCGCAAGTGCTCATTCACATTGGGGCTGAGACGTTTTTTATAGGTAAAAGTGAGCAGCAAAATGCGGCCTATGCCAGTGCGAAAAGCCGCACAAATTTGCCGCTGGTCAGTTGTCGGGCATTTGGGAGTATATCGCTCAGCAAGAGCGTGCACCTGTTGCGCGGAAAAGCCCACCATGATGACACAAAACCCGAAACCGCGCTGTGGGCGATAAACCAGATGGTCGGTGATTTTTGGGTGCGAAATGGCCTGGGGAAAGCCGTAATTGGGCTGAGTGGAGGCATTGACAGTGCTGTCACGCTGTGCATCATGGCGCAGGCGCTGGGGGCTGAAAATGCGCTGGCGGTGCATATGCCAACCGAGTTTACGAGCAAGAGAGCAACAAGTGACGCAAAGACACTCTGTGAGGTGCTTGGCGTTGAGTTGAGGATAGTCCCAATTGAGCCAATTGTTGAAGCTTTTCAGCAGGTCGTTTCAGAGTTGAAACCGGGCAACTTAACGCACCAAAACTTGCAGGCGCGGGTTCGTGGTGGCGGCGTTTTGAGTCTCATTGCCAGCCAAATTGGCGGTGCGCATGTGGCGACCGGCAACCGAACAGAGGCAACTTTTGGCTACACCACGCTGTATGGCGACATGACCGGCGCCCTTGCGCCAATTGGTGACTGCACCAAAGCGGATGTGTACGGCCTAGCTGACTTGTTTGAGGCAATTCCTAAAACCACCAAAACGGCGCAGCCCAGTGCAGAACTGGCCTTTGGGCAGTCGGATCCGTTTTATTATCCCTATCACGACCAGCTCGCATTGGCGTTTACGCAGCAGTTCTTGACGCCTGCTGACATAATTCAAAAATGGGAAAACGGCACTCTGGCAGATGATTTTGGGCTATCGCAAAATGAGATAGAGCAGCTGTTTTCAGCTAAAAGTGTATTTGAGGCTGACCTGCACCAAAATTGGAATCGGTTCACTGGCAGCGCATTTAAGCGTGCCCAAGCTCCGCCGGTCATCGCCGTGCGGCGTGGCACGTTTGGCATAGCCTTGCGTGAGTCGTTTTAAACCCAGTTTGCAGCGGCTGGTTTATGGTCTATAATACGCTCGATGAACAACGAAAATGCCCTTTTTAACATGCGCCACACGGCCAGTCACGTCATGTCATATGCCATAAAAATGTTGCGCCCAGATGTGAAAATGGGCGTTGGACCAGCCACAGAAATGGGTTTTTACCAAGACTATGATTTTGGTCAAACGCCGCTCTCAGTTGATGATTTTAAGGCGATTGAAAAGAAAATGCGATGGATTGTAAACAAAGATTTTGCGCTGCAAAAACGAGAGATTTCTGTTGCAGAAGCGAAGGAATTATTTGCTGGGGACCCATTTAAAATGGCGCTGATAGAGGGAATTGAGAAAAAAGGTGAGGCGTGTACGCTTTATGACTTTGTCGATGGAGAGGGCAATGCACGGTACACCGACTTGTGCGCGGGGCCGCATGTGGCTAGCACTGGGCAAATTGGCACTTTTAAGCTAATGAAAGTGGCGGGGGCGTATTGGCGCGGAGATGAAAACGAACCCATGCTGACGCGAGTTTATGGGGGCACTTTTGCAGACGCAGACGGGCTTGCGGCGCATTTGCATATGCTGGAGGAAGCCGCAAAACGCGACCACCGAAAGCTGGGGAAAGAGCTGGATTTGTATACTACCAGTGACTTAATCGGGAGTGGTTTGCCGCTGTTTACACCGCGGGGCACCGTCGTGCGTGACGCCATTCAAGATGAAATTATGAAGCTGCAATATGCCCATGGATACCGCCGTGTGGCCATCCCGCATATTTGCAAAAAGGATCTGTATGAAACTAGCGGCCACTGGCAAAAATATAAAGATGATCTGTTTCACGTACACGGAAAGGGTGACACCGAGTTTGTAATGAAGCCGATGAACTGCCCGCACCACACCCAGATTTATGCCAGTCAGATGCGCTCATATCGCGATTTGCCAATTCGGTACTGCGAAGTCACCGCGTGTTACCGCGACGAACAGCCCGGAGAGCTCCTTGGCCTCAGCCGTGTGCGCGCGCTGACCCAAGACGATGGCCATGTGTTTTGTCGCATGGGGCAAATTAAAGACGAGGCAGCCAAAATTATTGATATTGCGCGGGCATTTCACACCAAAACGGGTATGTGGGCAGAGGGCAATTTTGAGGTGTACTTGAGCGTGCGCGACCCCGAAAAGCCAGAGAAGTATCTGGGCGACAGCGCCAACTGGGATATCGCCGAGCAACTGCTGGAGGAAGTTGCAGCCGAAGCTGGCCTGAAGGTCAAACGGGAAGAAGGTGAAGCCGCTTTTTACGGACCAAAACTTGACTTTCAGTTTGCTGATGCAATCGGCCGAAAGTGGCAATTGACGACCATTCAGCTTGATTTTGTCATGCCTGATCGGTTCGACTTGACCTACATAAACGAAGCTGGCGAAAAGGAGCGGCCAGTGATGATTCACCGAGCAATTGCCGGCTCACTTGAGCGGTTTATGGCGGTGCTGATCGAGCATTATGCAGGGGCATTTCCCGCATGGATGGCACCGGTGCAGGCAGTGCTTTTGCCAGTTGGGCAGCAGCATGATGCATTTACTGATGACTTGCAGAAACAGCTGATGACCGCTGGTGTGCGGGCGGAAATAGATGTCCCTACAGAAACACTGGGGAAGCGAATTCGCGCTTCACAAAAAGCGAAAGTTCCTTTTTCAATCATCATAGGTGACACCGAAACTGGCGGCGGGCCACTGACAGTGCGACGATATGGGGCTCAAAAGGACGAACAAATGACCGTCGAAGAACTCATTTCTGCTCTTGCCTAGTTCTCTTTTGTCACAATGGCAATGGCATCGTGCGGGTGCAGAGACTCTTCGTGGCGCACTTCTGCGGTGTAGTCAACTACGCTTTTTATGCTATCTAAAGCGGTTTTGAGCCGCCGTGCGGCGTCTTCGCTAAACATCAAATTGCCCCCATTTCGCAGCGCAAATGCCTGCTCATCTTGTCGCTTTACTACCGCTTGCACACTGGTCTGCAGAGCATTTTCAAGGCTGTTAATTACCGCTTCTAAATCCAATTCTCCATCCTTAATTTCCATCTCAACTAGGGCGTAACTCCGCTGACTGTGAGGCGTCGCTGGCATTCCAGCGGGGGACTTGAGCCACTTTGTAACATCCGCCACAGATGGAGTTTTGCCAGTAAAATTTGTTTCAAAAGTATCAACTGCAGCCGCGCGACTGAGCGCCGCGCTGCACGGGCAGGTGCTTGAATATGTCAGTGTGATGTGCGCAAAAGCCGTAGCTACCCCGTTTTCGTGCATGACCCGCAGCTCGAGCGGATAATATCTCCACCCCAAATTATCACTTTTGAGTGATTTCACTTTTCGCATGTGCGTCGTTCGAACCGCGATTTCGGCACTTTTTGCAATGCCATTTTGACTGTCTATGAACTGCTCTGCGACCTGTTTTAGCAACCCCAGGCTGAGCGGCTTTTCGGCCAGTTCCTCAGCGGCGATCAAATAGAGCCGGCTCATGTGAATGCCTTTTTTGGTGGCATCGTCGAGGCTCACCAGTAGGTCACACTCAGCGGCTTGCAGGCCGTTTTTTGTGCGCACTGGCAGCTGCACTTTGCTCATGCCGACTCGGTGCAGCAGCGCATTTGTGGGGGCATTTTCGGTTTTCGTAATGTCTGGCAGATTCATCACACAGGACTGTAGTCACCAAAAGCGCCTCGTGCAAGTGTATTTTGGTTGCGCGCGTTACATGTTTTTATACCATATATATATGAAGCCATTTTCAATCATCAGCGAAAAGCGTGTGCTCGACAAGCCCTACTGTGTCATTGATGAGCAAAGAGTGGTGCTGCCAAGTGGGGCGCAGGCAGATTGGTGGATCAGCCGCGGGAGTGATATTATCGTCATTGTGCCGATCATGGCAGATGGCCGAGTGGTGTTGCAAGAGAACTATAAACACGGCTGCGGGCAGGTTGTGACTGAGTTTTGTGCGGGGCTGATTGATCCCGGCGAAGACCCAGAAATTGCTGCAAGGAGAGAACTGGCCGAAGAGTTGGGGCTGTCGTGCGGGCAATTGCATTTGCTCAAGACCATGTGGTCGAGCCCGACTGGCAGCAGCGCGAAGTATTTTGCATTTGTCGCGACAGGCTGCACAGCCGACCAGCCACAAAAGCTCGACCCTGCCGAACAAATTGTGCCACTTTTTACGAAAAACATGGCCGCGGCAGAGGTATTATTAGCTGACTCAAAAACGCAAACCAGCACTACCACGCTCTCGGTTTTTGCATTGGTGCGCCAC